>VGPG01000001.1 GCA_016875555.1 Chloroflexota bacterium
TGGAATCGGTGAACGTCGCTCTGGCGGGTATGCGAGTCGCAGTACCCAACCCGGAGAACTCTTGACCAGACTCCCTGCTGAGATTACTCTGCACGATGCGATGGCAATTGGCACAGCTGGAATAACTGCGGCGTTATGTGTACGCGCATTACGTCAACACAACGTGACGCCCGGCCAGCGACCAGTGCTCGTTACCGGCGCAACCGGTGGCGTCGGCATGCACGCCATCAACATGTTGCATCAGCACGGATTCCAGGTCACGGCCGTAACCGGTAGACCACATTTAGCTGACCTTCTCCGTGAGTGTGGCGCACACGAGGTCATCGGGCGTGATGCCGTGGCCGGTCCTAAACCACTCGAACGCGAGCAGTGGTCTGCGGTCATTGACACCGTTGGTGGCAGTATTGTGAGTGCAGCAGTGCGGAGTACCGCCTATGGCGGTGTGGTGGCCATGTGTGGAAATGCAGCCGGTGCCACGCTCGAACTCACGGTATACCCGTTCATCTTGCGTGGTATCCAACTGATAGGCGTCGATTCGGTGAATCCTGCGCAACACACGGTCGAACAAGCTTGGGTCGACGCCGCACAAGCCTGGAATACGCGGCGCTTACATCACATGGTTGAGACAATCGCATTACGCGATGTTGAAAAGTACGCGCACACGCTCATGAACGGGACCCACCATGGACGTACCGTCGTTGACGTCAGTTCAACAAACTAATCTCGCGAATGTGAATAAAAACCCGAACATCGCTCGGCACATTGAGTTCGGTGATCATGATTTTCATTGCTGATATCTCTTGTGCGCTTGACAGGTCAATGCGCACCGTTGGATCAGACACTGAATTGGTAAATTCCTCCGTGAGCGTGACCGGACCGTCTGGCGTGGTCAACTCCACATCAACGCGGAAGTTACTCATACCGGCAAGTTCCATCACCATCTGTGACAACGACAACGGCTGTGACATGGTCAACGACACAACCATCGGGTTCTGATTCGCACCACGCAACAAGGTGTCATAGCTATTGTCGAACAAGTCTGCAATGCTACCCGCATCAATCGGTGATACCAACACATCTGTGGTCACTCCAGCAATCATTACCGATTCACCGACTGGATCTAATACAGGAGTCGCCGTTGGTTGTACCTCAATGACCTCCGGTGGTTCTTCGTTCGTAGTTGGCTCGACCACCTCAACCTCTGGTTTAAATGTGATGTCGGAGGGAGTTTCGTACCCGGTTAACGCGGAGCTGTAGAACAACGGCACACCATCACGATTCGCATGCAAGACAGGCCTAAATTCATCGGCACATGACTCAACTTGTGCATTCGGTAACGCACTATCAAGAGACCAAATAAGTACTGCGGGTCGTGGTACATTTTGTAATGCTTCGCAGGTTAATGTTTCGACAGGATCAAACCGTTTCAGTCGTTCCGGTTGTTGCATCTGGATTTGTGAGAAAAACGGCTCTGGCGTACCATCGCGCCAACAACAGCCAACCACATACACGGTAGTTTGTGGCGAGAGCATTTCTGCAAAACGGACAATCTCACGCCCAACGGGCACATCTCGATACGGCAGACCATCAACGTAACGCACAAAGTAGCGATCGATGTTTTGCTGCACTGATACCGCTAGTACCACGGCCAACAAGACACCTGCAACCCCACGCGTTCGTTGCGACAGCCACTGGTAGCTCGTATAGAGCCCATATGCAACGAAGATGTACACATACGGCGCAGCACCGATACTGCGTGACGCAGAAGGAACCTGATCGGGATAACGCAACACCAACAACGATGGGACGTGCAACAACACAAACGGCACAATCAGCAAAGGCGACCACGGACGCAACTTTGGATCGCGGATCCACACGATGAGCCCGATCACAAAGAACACGCTACTCACCATATCGATGTGCGGCACACCTGCTGGATTATTGCGGAAGACAATATCACCGGTGGCAAAATACGCCAACGCACCACGCCATATGACCTCAAAGAGCCGGCCGGCAATGTTATCCACGTCTTCGATTTTTTCTGTGACATAGCTGCCTGCCGCAAGTTCTGGATTATCAATGTACATCCAGGCAAATGGCAACGCACAGATTAAGGCTGCGGTCGCAAAAATAAACAGATCATTGCGGTGTTTGACCACACCGGTCCGCCACAATACCACCAGCGTCAACCACATGACTGGCGCCACGACAAACGATTGCGGGTACGAATACAACCCCATAGCGGCAATCACGGCTGATGCGTAGAGCCAGCCTATGCGTTGCGTTTGTAAGTAGTAAAGCATTGCCAACAACGACCCGACAGTGACCAGTGGTACAAAAATTTGTGAGTTACCGAGACGACTAAAGAGCAATAACCACGAACCAGTCCCGGCAATGAATAAGGCGATCATGGCGAGTTCGCGCCCACCAAGTCGCCGTGCCACTCCATATGTCATCCCCAAAATCAACAAGCTGACCAGAATTGACGCGACTTTTATTTGGTCGTACCCAGTGCCGAGCCACATCAATACCGGCGCAATCATGTAGTGATAGAGCGGTCCTGAACTCAAATTAAAATACCATGGCCACTGCCCTTTGATGACGTTAATTACGTATGTCTGGACAATTTCTATGTCACCGTACATTTCACTTTGTATGGAGTCAATGCGATAGAAGCGTAGCACCAGTACTAACACAATACTCAACCAGAAACCGATGACCCACCAGTCAAGTACTAGCGGAATTGACAGCCGTAAACCCGAAAACGATGATGCAACGCGGTTCATCGTCGCACTACGCAGTGCCGACACAGATGCGCTGGGAACGGCAGGTGTGGGTGGTGCGACTGAAACTGCAGGGAGTGGCGCAGCCGACGGCACCACCACACCCGTTGTAGTTTGGGGTGGCGCAGGATTCGGTTCATCCAACGGCATGACGAGTTGCGACCGGGGCACCAGCTGAACTGGTTCTGCATCATTGATAATCAACGATGTATCGCCAAAGGTGGGACGACGATGCCGACGTACGAGGCTCAAGACAAGCGTACGCACTCGAGCAAGTAATTGATGTAGATTGGCGTTCGAAGGCCCAGTCATCTCCCCTCCTCATCCACTTTAGTTTTCAGTCAAAAACCAACGATTCCCTACACGAAGCACAGGAAATACGTTTTCGTTACTTCCTATCAAGTAACCGAGTGTCTCTGTCTGCTTCCAAATTGTCACATTACCACGATTCGAATTCCGGCTAATCAACATAGAAATCACCGCATTGGGCACCTCAATGAAGACAACTTCATCGCGTTCACGAACGCGCCGTGCCGGTTCAAACTGCAGATCAAACGAGACTGTTTCATCAGAATTCAACTGTGCGATACCAGTTGATAACTTGTCGAGCGATGTCCGAATCGCCACGCGTTGTGTTGTTCGTTCAATAGGAGCAAAATAATTCGCCAACACATCGGACCACTCGGCTCTGATGTCGGATCGGTTCAAATTTGGATCTTTGAGTGCTTTATTGAGGTCACTCAAGAAATTTTCTACGGTAACTTCTGGGCTCGGGCCACCACCACTCGCAGCGCTCTCATCAACAACCAGTACACTTTGGTCTGAATCGGCACAGGCGACGAGGAGCATTCCCAAGACAAGTACCAGTATGATGCGCAGTACAACATTCATAGCATTATCTTACCATGTAAGCTCACCCACAATGGTACAATACTAGCGGATTATGACGCATGCTGTCGAGTCCATACCGCTGCATCATATTATATCGATACAACACACTATGACATCGTTTCTCTCTCCAACTACGTATGATGTTGCAATCATCGGTGCTGGTCATGCTGGCTGCGAAGCAGCAGCTGCTGCTGCACGGATGGGCTGTCGCACCGTCCTATTCACCATCGACCTTGACAAAATCGGGCACCTATCGTGCAATCCATCGATTGGAGGGCCAGCAAAAGGCCACCTTGTTCGTGAAATTGATGCGCTTGGCGGGCTGATAGGCCGGATCACTGATCGTACATTCATCCAAATGCGTGTCCTCAACGAAAGCAAAGGGCCAGCCGTACAAGCGACACGTGCCCAAGCCGACAAGCGCCTCTACGCACAAGTCATGAAAGAATATCTCGAGGCACAGGCAAACCTCGATTTACGTCAAGCCATGATTGAGCGGATTGTACCGCTGACACCGCACGCCGACCCTGCTGCGCCGCGTTTCCACATCTACACCCACACAGGGAGCATTATCGGCGCACGTGCAGTTGTCCTCACGAGTGGAACGTTTTTGCGTGGGCGTGCCATTACCGGCGAGGCCATTTGGCAGGCAGGGCGTGCCGGAGAAGCACCTTCCATCGCATTGGCAGACGATCTGGCACACCTTGGATTTCCGACTGTCCGGCTCAAAACTGGCACACCTCCGCGCATTGACGCACGCAGTGTCAACTTCGCATTGACCGAACCGCAACACGGGAATCGCACGCCGGTGTGGTTTGGGCATTATTACCAAGACCAGTCTGACTGGATTCCCGACGATGACGGCCATCTACCCGCACCACATCCCGATGCACATCGCTGGATACATGGCCGTCCTGCGCCCATGTATCCGGATGTCACGCCGAGTACGTGGCGACCACAGCTCCCGTGCTATCAAATCCACACGACGCCTGATTTTCATCAAATCATTCGTGATAACCTTGATCGGGCACCCATGTTTAGCGGTGTCATTGAAGGGACAGGACCGCGCTATTGCCCATCAATCGAAGACAAAATTGTTCGGTTTGCCGACAAGGAGCGCCACCAACTCTACCTCGAACCTGAGGGTTGGCAAAGCAACGAGATGTATCTACAGGGGTGCAACACCTCGCTCCCCGAAGATGTACAGTGGCAGATGATTCGCAGTATACCCGCTCTCACCAACGCCGAACTCATGCGCATCGGCTATGCCATCGAGTACGATGCCGTGGCGAGCGGTGAAGTCATTGCAACACTTGAGAGCAAACGTCTTCAGCGCCTCTTTTTGGCCGGTCAAATCAACGGCACCACCGGCTACGAGGAAGCCGCTGCTCAAGGCATCATGGCCGGCATCAACGCTGCATGTGCTGTCCTCGGACGGCAGCCACTTATTCTCCAACGCGATCAGGCGTATATTGGTGTACTGATTGATGATCTTGTCACGCGTGACATCAAAGAGCCATATCGCATGTTTACTTCACGTGCAGAGCATCGCTTGTTACTGCGCGGCGATAATGCTGACATTCGATTAACACCCATCGCACATGAGTATGGTCTGGTCAACGAGCGTCGTGTGCAGGCCGTTGCAACACGTCAGGCACTAATCACACATCATGCAGATTCACTGCGTAGCACACGCGTCTTCCCGTCGGCTGCAACAAACCGCGCGATGACCGCGGTTGGCATGCAAGCGCTCTCACGCGAGAGCACTGCCGCCGAGTTGTTGGCTCGACCTGAGGCGCGCTACGAACAACTACAACGCGCACTCGATCTCGAGGTACTACCAGCATCAATCGTTGAAACACTCGAAATCGAGATCAAGTATGGCGGGTATCTAGTGAAACAGCAACGGCAGGTCGATCGAGCGGCACGTATGGAACGGCATCTCATCCCAACCACACTTGACGTACTGGCAATAAGTGGCTTACGCAACGAAGCAAAACAGGTACTTTCACGATTTCGGCCAGCTACTATCGGCCAAGCATCTCGCCTTGCGGGGATTACACCGGCCGATGTATCGGTGCTTATTTTGGCCATCGAAAAACAAAAATAACCAGCCGCGTGCATTAACCACACGGCTGGGATACGTCCAGTATTCGAATCACTCCTATGCCTACTGATTATTTGACGTACCCGTCGTACGCACCAAACTTTGGACAGACTCATAGCGCAAGCGATTATAAAACGACTGCGTTGGCGCAACCCAGACCTCACCAGTACCCGTAAAGGTCTGAAGTAATCCGTCACCGCTTATCGCACTCCCCAATAACGATTTGTTTGACTTCTCAACTCGATACTCGATTTTTCCTTTGCGCAACAGTGCAATCGTACCATCCACGCTCAGCTTTTCGTTATTCAGCGTATACCGAATCACCTCGCTCGCCGGCACCGGCACATTCACCACCGCCCAGCCACGCCCCGAGATACGCGTCTGAAAAAAACCCTCACCACCGAGCATCAATGACGAAAGATTGCTCTGCATCGCAACGCCAACATCGACTGATCCCTCACTTGCATAAAACATGCCTTTATCGAGCACGGCTTCTTCATTATCGAGCGCAATCAGCATAAAATGCCCAAATGTCGGCTCACAATAAATCTCCCCTGTGCCACGATAGCGCGGCCTGAAGGTCGCCTCTTGTGTGAGTGCATTCGTCAACATCTTCTTGGCAAGACCACCGAGTCCACCGACGGTTGTATCCGCCTCAATGTTGCCTTTCATGAACTGCATCACACCCGACTCAAGCTGTGCCGCACCATTCTGGAGCACAACCCGCACCTGCTTGAGACGCATACCCACTTGGTTTGCAAAAAACAACTTAGCTGCGACTTCAAGATTGTCGCTACCCGCTATCTGCGTATATTCGATTATTTCGACTGCACTTTGGGCACCTTGTATGCGTTCGGACACACGACGAACATCGGTTGTTGGGGTATGCGACAACGTCATCTTTTATCTCCTTTTTATATCAGCAATATTTTTAATTTATACCATATTAACGTCAAAAAAATATCTCATTACAAAGCAGATACCGATGAATTGATCAGGGTATCTTAGCGGTTAGCTTCGTCACTGTAGTAAGAATATGTTGCATTGCCACCGGTAACGGCATTTCTTGCCATCGCATGCACTGTTGGCGTGCTGCTTCGCAGTCGGCAGCATCAAACTGCGCTATTAGCTGTGCTAATACCTGTATGCTACTCGGCCGATATACTGCATGCATTGATGGATGCTGCACCACAAATTCGAGCAATGCTGCCGCGGTATCACCATGACCAAGTGTCATACACAACATTGCACTGATATCGGTAAACAAAAGCTGTTGAATAGGATTGCCATGATGAATAATCCGCTGTTGGGCACTATCGAGCAAGTGCATTGCTGGGACAAACTGTTGACACGCAATATGTGCATACATCAACAAATGCAGTACTTCGAGTTCACACACCCAATCACTAATATCGCAAAGATGTTGTAATCCTGCTTCTATTTTGGCAATATGTACCGGTGATTTATCTCCAAAAAAGACATGCACATTCCCCACATGCCCTAACAACAACCCAATGACCCGGCGATCACCAGTGCGCTGGGCCATCTGAAGCGTGTGCTCTAACAATTCTATCGTTTTTTGAGGTTCGCCCGCAAAAACCGATTGATACGCCAACCAAATATGACAATTAGCCACACCCGCCACATCATCAATGTATCGATACGCAGCAAACGCCCGCTCCATGAAGCGATTCACGTCGTCACGACGATCCTGTTGCGTAAAAATAAGCGCTTCGCTCATCCGTATATACACATCTGCCAACACGTCGTGGTTATCGTCAGCAATATTGGGCAACACTGCATTCAATCGTTGGAGTGCCTGTTCACCTTGCCCCATACTCGACTCAACAATACTGATTAACGATGTTGCAAGTGCTTCTTCTGCCAGATAGACACCATTCGATTGTGCAATCGCCCGCAATGCAACCTCGTGCATCCGTTGATAATCTCCCAAACGATGACGCAACCGCCCCTCCCACAAGGCAAGTTGCACAAACACGTACGCAGGTGTATCGTCGTGCGTACACAGCATCTCTGCGGTCTCACGCAATATATCAGCGACCTCAGGCACACGTCCTGTACAGATTGCCAGCACATGCAACGGTCGTGCCCCCGCAGCAATCACATCGCATTGTTGTGTCGTACATGCATGACGCCAGGCTACATATATATTGTCAATATCATTAGCCAGCTGTTCTACCACGGTCATGGTGTCCGTACGCACATTATTCAACGCAGGGTGGCTTATACATCCCATGTAAAAGTGCATATGTGCGTCAGCAACGACATCATCATATGCATACATGCGTTCGAGCACGTATTGGCGCAAAAGAGGATGTATCGAATACCGCATCTGTTGGAATCGAAGCAGCCCGAGATCATGGAGCTGGCGGAGTACCACATCAATCACGATATCATTCGTCATCGCTATGGTTGGCGCAATAACCGCCTGCAACGCGGCATCATCAAATCCTCCCTGAAAGACCATCAGTTGACGCATCACCGCACGTTGTGTGTCAGACAATTTGTGCCACATCTCATCGAATACCGCTGTCAATTGTCGATGACGTATCGGCGTATCCTGTGTATCGGTCATTAACACATCGAGTCGTTGACGAATCAACTGCACAACACGCGCACACGACATCGACCGACTTAATCCTGCAGCAAGTTCAATCGCAAGTGGCAGTCCATCAAGCATGCGACATATCGCCGCAATATATGCGTATTCTTGATACCAATCACGCTGGCTATCGTGCATCTGCGCACGTGCCACAAACAACTGCACTGCAGCACTATCATGTGTCGTTGTGGCATGCAGTGGTGGGTATGACAAACCCGATTTATCAATAGTTTGCGTAGTGGTAGCACCCACGAAATGGACGACTATTCACGCCCCAAGTATCTCCAAAGCGCCCACATGACGCTTACCAGTGGTGAGTCACTTACCATCACATCACCATATGGGGGACCAGTACAACTCTGGATAGCTGGGACAAGTACAGCCGAGACGATTTCGGTAGACTTCACCAATGTCGGTCAACACCCCGTTTGGGATGGCGCAGACAGCACGGTTGACTTCACTCAACGGCTTGAGTTGGCTGATTACGACTGGGCAGAATTCTTAACCCCCGGATTCCAGATCCACTCACGTCGGGCACTCATGCTTGAGACCCTGCAAAACGCAGATTGGAATACCCCCGAAAAGCTCGCCACCGCCACGATGAATTCGTTCTACATCGCCAACTATAATCTCGCCGGGTTCACAGGGCCCAGCCTATCACTCAGCCCTACCCTCGAGACAATCTGTGATGATATGGGCTGGACGTGTACCGGGCGATCACTCCACGGCATCACCTCGATGAATCACTTTAATGCGGACCAAGCGACCTGTGGATATGGCTGCTCAGGCAATCCGTATGACGCCTGGTGGGCATTCGATCCACTCGGTTGGGGTGATAGTCATGAGATGGGCCATAACATTCAACGCCTACACATCAATAATCGCAATGGATCAACTGCTACCGGCGAAGTTTCTAATAATGTCTTTCCCAGCTTTGTCGTTCATTTATGGAATCGCAACTTCCCAAGTCGCTACCGCTCACATGCTGGTCGCCAACAAGATATTTACTACAAAGGGCTAGTCAATGCTCAAAAGACAGCCAGTCCATATGACGCCATGAGTAAAATGCTTTGGGACGGTGGTACGCCAACCAGCTCAGTCATCAGCGAAACTGACGTAGATTGGGGAGTATACCGTCTAGAGTTTTACTTACAACTCATCCAACAAGCACGGCTCAACCCTACCGTCAAATTCGGTAATGGCGGGTGGGATTTGATTACGATGCTCTACATGGCCGATCGCTTACGCGAAAACTATGACAATGACGACACTACCTGGGCTACTCATCGCACAAGTCTTGGCATGTCCACCTACACAGCGGCCGAATCACGAAGTATCGATAACAACTCCAAACTCTTGCTCCAAGTCTCATGGATTACCAAGCGCGACCAACGCAATTTCTTCACCATGTGGGGCATCAACTTCGATACCAAAGCGTCAAATCAAGTTGCAGCCTATGGATTCCCTGCAGCGGCCAAGCTCTTTTACTACTTTCCGTATGACACTGCAAGAGATGTATTGTGGACTACTGACGCAATTGGCACATTACCGGTTGATAGCACCACTCGTACTGTTCCACGTGTGCCACTCAACTTCACGATTACACCAAACAACACGCGCGATGCCACTTATGGCACGTCAATGACACTGATGGCATATGTCGGTGCGAGCGGCACGGTCAATTTCAAAGCAAACGGCGTCACCATCCCGGGTTGTGGTGCAGTTGCTACTGCAACTCGCACAGCAGACCAACCCATAAGACAGTAGTATCAAAGATGTGGTAGCCACATGTGAATGGACGCCACGCACCACCGGAACGGTGGTATTGAGTAACACCCTTGACAATGCCGCTGCCGGTGGCCTTGATGCTACATCACCAGCCGTCACAATCACCGTGCCTCCGCTCGATGCTCCTGCTGCACCAAGCGCACCAACTGCGGTCACCGCAAGTGCCGGCAATGCACAGGCCACCATTAGTTGGACACTTTCCACAGACGATGGCGGCAGTCCAATTAGTGCATACACCGTTACTTCGAGCCCAGATGGATTAACCTGTACCACCGAATCAAACAGTTGTACAATCACCGGCCTACGCAACAACATTGCCTATACATTTACCGTCGTTGCCACAAACGATGCTGGTGACAGTGAGCCTTCAGCACCCTCGGTTGCCATTACTCCCAAGGGGATTCCTGGCGCACCACGATCAGTAAATGGCACTGTTGGCAATGGGTTTGTGAATCTACGCTGGACTCCACCGACAAGTGATGGAGGTAGTCGCATCACCGATTACATTGTACAGTTCTCGAGTAATGGCGGATCGGCATGGAGTACATTCAATGATGGAGTGTCAGCCACAACCAGCACTAAAGTTACGGGGCTAAAAAACGGCACCAGCTATATCTTCAGGGTTAGCTCCAAAAATGCCAATGGGACCGGTGAGATATCAGCGAATTCCACTGCACTCATACCGATTACCGTTGCTACTGCACCACGCATTACATCAATTGTGCCTGGAGCACGTCAGCTTACCGTACGCTTTAGCGCCCCAACCAATAACGGCGGGAGCCCGATTTCAAAATACCAATACTCACTTAACAACGGAGCATGGAAAGATATCAAGCCTACAAACAGCACTACAATTATTATCCTAGGGTTACCAGCCGGTAAAGCTGTTTCTGTCACTATTCGTGCTGTCAACGCTGCAGGCAATAGCCCCGCCAGCAACAAAATGAGCGGCACACCACGACGATAGTCAGTTGAAGCTAACGGCAGCGCACGTGTACGTGCGCTGCCGTTTTCTATGCGAATTATCGCAATGACAATCGTATTTTCCAAGTTTTCCCAGGCAATACACTAGACTCATATCATATTATTACGCAGGCTGCACCAAATACATCACCGGATGCATGCCACCCACTTCGACTTGTATCTCATCAACAATCCGCAATCCATCTTGTGCTATCAAGGTCTGATACAACAAGCGAATCTCATGGCTGATCAACAACATCCGCCCACGTGGTGACAGTACCCGTTGCGCCTCACGGATGACCGCAGGGTACAGTTGGGTATTGCTGTTGTGCGTACCAATCAACTGCCCAAACGGCAAATCGGCCATAATCAAATCAACTGATGCATCATCAATAGGCAGTTTTGTCGCATCCCAATCATTGATTTCAATACGATTTTGTAACTGTGCCGCAGCAATATTTTGTTGTACACATGCCCGCGCCTCTGCCGAGACGTCACAACCAACGAATGTCGCAGCTTGCCCCATCAACGCCCGCTCAATGAGCAACGTTCCAGACCCGGCGCCGATATTCAAAATCCGATCATCATCGTATATGCCAGCCCAGCGCATCATCGCTGCAGCCACAACCGCATTCAGCGCCCCTGGCATATTACACACGCGCCACGAACGCGCCCCGAGTGGTCGTGGCGTCAGTCGCAACAACACCTGCCAGCCACGTGCCGATGGCCGGATGCGCACCACAAATTCACCTTCGGTTGGTACAACGTTCACATTCAAACGTTGCGCCAATTCAGTCACAATCCGTTGCATCACCGTCGAATCAGCACCGGCTGCATCAAGTTGGAGCGTCGTAAACGTATGCTCGTGCATAATCGCGTGCGCTGTACGAATAATCTCATCAAAATACTGCTGACCTAGCAACGCCTTTGGTCGTGGCACTGCAAAATCCAGCACCACAAACGCTGATTGTGCACAACGAATATCCACACGCAACGGCCATAGTGCCCGCTGTTCAATCATCACTGCATGACGCGGGCGATCAACGGTATATTGCAACCGAGCTGCTTCGATTTCGTCGATTAACGCGGGTAACAGACCAGGCCACGTCGCAAATTCAATCGTATACATATTGTCCTATCATCCTGACACTGCTATCATTCTACACGGCTCACCGCGTCGGTGCATCAATGGAATCGGTTTTCCATCATCGGCTATATTCTTTCATTCCAAAACATCATACTTGAGCAACAACATACCGAGATTTACTTGACACTCATCATTGCACACTCATTTCCCTTTGAGGCGTATCAATCGGGTATCGTCACATGCGGCTGTCCCTTTTTTCTTGTAAAAGTGTCGCACTCGAGGAAACTCTGTGCAATGCGACATACGAGTCAATTCATCGACGACACGTCATATTCACACAATAACAAGCACAGCAAAACACGACACCCCATGCAATTGCATGGGGTGTCGTGTTCAATGGATGGCGCACAGACCTAGTCTCCCAGCGGGCATCCCGCTAGTACCTTCAGCGCTGGAATGTTTCACGACCCGGTTCGGGATGGGACGGGGTGGGTCCACTCCGCTTCGTGCACGCCAATGGTTCAGGGTGGATAATCATCTTCGAGCGAGACCAACCGAGACCTGGTCGTCCATGTCCCAGATCTTCCATCAGGGAAGCCCTCAGCCATGCGCACCAGTCGCCTCCATATGTCGCCATACTTCCAGCTCTGGCCGCTCTCCCAGTCGTCTCCTGGGGGCCTTACCTGACTTTATCAGTGAGTATACTCATCTTGGGGGGTATTTCCCACTTAGATGCTTTCAGCGGTTCTTACGTCCGGACGTAGATACGGAGCCTGCGGGACGCCCCACAACTCCTCCACCAGCGGTCCGTCCAATCCGGTCCTCTCGTACTAAGATCAGCTCCCCTCAGTATACTAATCGCTCACAGCGGATAGAGACCGAACTGTCTCACGACGTTCTGAACCCAGCTCGCGTGCCGCTTTAATGGGCGAACAGCCCAACCCTTGGGACCGACTCCAGCCCCAGGATGCGACGAGCCGACATCGAGGTGCCAAACCTTGCCGTCGCTGTGAACGCTTGGGCAAGATCAGCCTGTTATCCCCGGGGTAGCTTTTATCCGATAAGCTACAGCCCTTCCACTCAGTGCTGTAGGATCACTAAAGCCGACTTTCGTCTCTGCGCGGCTGGTTTGCCTTGCAGTCAAGCTCCCTTTTGCTTTTGCACTCAACGGTGGATTGCCATCCCACCTGAGGGAACCATTGCGCGCCTCCGTTACGCTTTGGGAGGCGTCCGCCCCAGACAAACTACCCGCCAGTCACGGTCCCGGCATGCACCGGTGAGTAAGCAATCTACAACAGAGTGGTATTTCACCATTGCCTCCACACACCCCGCAAGGCATGTCTCTCAGGCTCCCACCTATCCTACGCAGCTGTAGACCGCTTACAATGACAAGTTGTAGTAAAGCTCCACGGGGTCTTTTTGTCCTGCTGTGAGTTGGCCGCGTCCTAACGGCCATCGCAGTTTCACCGAGCCCCTGGTCGAGACACTGCCCAGATCGTGATGCCTTTCGTGCGGGTCGGAACTTACCCGACAAGGAATTTCGCTACCTTAGGACAGTTATAGTTACTGCCGCCGTTCACCGGGGCTTCAGTTCAAAGCTTGCACCTCTCCCTTTAACCTTCCGGCACTGGGCAGGCATCAGCCCGTATACGTCGTCTTACGACTTCAGCACGGACCTGTGGTTCTGTTATCCAGTCGCCTGGGCCTCTTTGTTGCAACTCTCGGACGCTCCGGCTGTGCAGCCTTCACCTCCAAGAGCACCCCTTCTACCGAAGGTACGGGGTCAAATTGCCGAGTTCCTTAACCAGGGATCACTCGTCCGCCTTAGCTTCCTCAGCCTATCTACCTGTGTCGGTTTGCGGTACGGATACACCGTTCCTCCCTAGTGGGCATTTCTCGTCTGCACAGGCGTAACGCACTTGCGGTGGGATTGCTCCCCCACTCGTATTCGCTCCTCAGTCAACAACGCTGTCTTTTACCCCAGCGCCTCCCTACAAGCTTAAACGATCCTCGTCTGATCGCTGCGTCTACCCCTCAGCTTCCCACATCAGTCAAACAGTTCGGTGTAGTACAGGAATGTCTACCTGTTCTCCATCGGCTCGCGCGCGAGCGCTTCCCTTAGGCCCGACTAACCCGCCGCGGATCACCCTTGCGGCGGAACCCTTAGACTTTCGGCGGGGGAGGTTTGCACTCCCCTTCTCTGTTACTCGTTCCGGCATTCGCACTCGTAATGGCTCCACTGCTGGCTTCCGCTGCAGCTTCACTGCCATTACGACGCTCCCCTACCACAGATTTCTCTGTTCCGTGCTTCGGTATAATGCTTTAGCCCCGTTGGATTGTCGGCGCATCGTCACTCGACCAGTGAGCTGTTACGCACTCTTTGAAGGGTGGCTGCTTCTAAGCCAACCTCCTGGCTGTCTTCGCAACGACACATCCTTTCCCACTCAGCATTAATTTCGGGACCTTAGCAGCGGATCTGGGTTGTTTCCCTCTCGACAATCAACGTTTGCGCCGACTGTCTCACTCCGGGTATACCTTGTACGCATTCGCAGTTTGCCGTCGCTTGGTAGGCGGTGAAACCCCCGCACAACAACAGTGCTCTACCTCGTACAACGCTCATGTCCCGGGCTGCACCTCAATGCATTTCGGGGAGAACCAGCTATCTCCGCTTTCGATTGGCATTTCACCCCTACCCACAGTTCATCCGAGTGGTTTGTAATCCGCACCGGTTCGGGCCTCCACGACATCTTACTGTCGCTTCACCCTGACCATGGGTAGCTCAAGCGGTTTCGGGCCTACCCGTAGCAATCGCCGCCCTCTTCAGACTCGCTTTCGCTCTGGCTCCGTCTTTCACTGACTTAACCTACTACTACGGGTAACTCGCCGGATCATACTCCAAAAGGCACGCCGTCACTCTGCTATTACTAGCCTAGAGCTTCGACTGCATGTAAGCGTACGGTTTCAGGTTCTTTTCACTCCCCTCGCCGGGGTTCTTTTCACCATTCCCTCACGGTACTTGTTCGCTATTGGTCGTCGTGTGTGTTTAGCCTTGGAGAGTGGTCTCCCCAGCTTCATACCGGGTTTCACGTGCCCGGCACTACTCAGGATACAACACGCGGCTCACTCGGATTCCCATACGCAGCTGTCATGCGCTCTGGCTGTGCTTCCCATCACATTCTGGTTCCCAGTGTCACTCACGTGCGGTCTCGTCTGCAACCGCTTGTTGTCCTACAACCCCGTCACTCGCAACGCCAGACGGCTTGACACGAGTACGGTTTGGGCTTCCCCGGATTCGCTCGCCACTACTACCGGGATACTTTCTCTTCCTCAGGGTACCTTAGATGTTTCAGTTCCCCTGGTTCCCTCTGCTTGCGCAGTAGCCTTTCGGCTGGGTTGCCCCATTCGGAGATCTCGGGATCATTACCTGCTAGCGATTCCCCCAAGCTTTTCGCAGCGTTGCCACGTCCTTCTTCGGCACACGACGCCGAGGCATCCACCATACGCTCATTCTGTCTTCCCTGTTGGAACATCTGCTCCATGTCTCGACCAAGTCTCGCTTGGTCTTTTTGTTTGCTCGTTGATGATTATCCTGTCAAGGTACTGCACTTGCGTGCAGCACCTTCACCCCTGAATCGTGACGACTCATTCGCATATTTGCTAACCACTGCCTGTTGAGTTGTTGTGTGTGGGTTCCGTGGAGCAACTCTTACGAGCGCTCTGGCTCCCTAGAAAGGAGGTGATCCAGCCGCACCTTCCGGTACGGCTACCTTGTTACGACTTCGTCCCAGTCGCTACCCCTGCCCTCGGCCGCTACCTCCTTGCGGTTAGCACACGGACTTCAGGCATTGATAACTCCCATGACGTGACGGGCGGTGTGTACAAGCCCCGGGTACGTATTCACCGCGCCATGCTGATACGCGGTTACTAGCAACTCCTCCTTCATGGGGGCGGGTTGCAGCCCCCAATCTGAACTGGCGCGTTGTTTCGCGATTTGCTTCTCCTTGCGAAGTTGCGGCGCATTGTCAACGCGATTGTAGCGTGTGTGTCGCCCTGGGCGTAAGAGCCATGCGGACTTGACATCATCCCCGCCTTCCTCCCCGAAGGGCAGTCTCGCTAGACACAGGTAACTAGCAATAGGGGTTGCGCTCGTTGCGGGACTTAACCCAACATCTCACGACACGAGCTGACGACAGCCATGCAGCATCTGTGGACCACCTTCGTAAGCTTGCCGATCTCTCGGCCGTGCAGGTCCATGTCAAACCCAGGTAAGGTTCTTCGTGTTGCATCGAATTAAACCACACGCTCCGCTGCTTGTGCGGGGCCCCGTCAATTCCTTTGAGTTTTAAACTTGCGTTCGTACTTCCCAGGCGGTATGCTTACCGGGTTTCCTGAGGTACCCAAACCTGTAACAGTCCAGATACCGAGCATACATCGTTTACGGCGTGGACTACCTGGGTATCTAATCCAGTTCGCTCCCCACGCTTTCGCACCTCAGTGTCAGGTGATGGCCAGTTGTCTGCTTTCGCCCTTGGTCTTCCTGCTGATCTCTACGCATTTCACCACTACACCAGCAATTCGAACAACCTCTCCATCCCTCCAGTCTCGCAGTTTGGCATGGCGTCAATCAGTTAAGCTGATTGGTTTCACACACCACTTGCGTGACCACCTGCGTGCGCTTTACGCCCAGTAATTCCGGACAACGCTTGCCCCCTCTGTATTACCGCGGCTGCTGGCACAGAGTTAGCCGGGGCTTATTCCTACGGTACCGTCATTATCGTCCCGTATAAAAGGAGTTTACAATCCGAAGACCTTCATCCTCCACGCGGCGTTGCTCGTTCAGGGTTTCCCCCATTGACGAAAATTCCTTACTGCTGCCTCCCGTAGGAGTCTGGGCCGTTCTCAGTCCCAGTCTGGCTGGTTGTCCTCACAGACCAGCTACCCGTCATTGGCTTGGTGAGCCGTTACCTCTCCAACTACCTGATGGGCCGCAGGCTCCTCATTTAGCGGCTTGCGCCTTTCCTCCTTGCGGAGCGTATGCGGGATTAGCGTACCTTTCGGTGCGTTATCCCCCACTAAACGACAGATTCCCACGTGTTACTCAGCCGTGCGCCACTCACCCCGAAGGGTGCGTTCGACTTGCATGTATTAGGCACGCCGCCAGCGTTCGTCCTGAGCCAGGATCAAACTCTTCATTCAGTGGTAGAACCTGCGCCTTACGGCACCGTTCGTCCCCACGCTGACAGGGTTATCATTTGTGTGTTTGTAATCGTCACGATTCAGTTGTGAAGGTGCAGAGGGGATAAAAATCAGCCCCTTGATTGCGGGCTGGCTATTCATCTCACTCAATTGTTGCCACGCGCTCGGAGGAGTCTGTGTTTTTCGCAACGCTGTGTATAGTAGCACATGATTAAATCAATGTCAAGGAGATTTTGCACGAATGTGAGACAACTATGAAACACGATAAATTTGGGGTGACACTCTTCGCAAAGCACATCACACCCTCAACAATCCGGTCATACCACCAAAGACCACAACGTTATTCGGGTATATGGTCTCGAATTAATGCCACCAGTTTCTGGGCTTCGTCGGCTGCTAACTGACCGGGTTGCCAAAAAGTAACAAAACCATCATTGTGCCAACGAGGAATTAAGTGCACATGATAGTGAAACACGGTTTGGCCGGCTGCGGATCCGTTGCTCTGCACCACATTGATACCATCAGGCTGGAGTGCCGTCATCAACGCTCGTGCCACACGTTGGCTCGTTCGTGCGGTTGCAACAACATCTGCATCATTCAATTCGAGCAGGTTTGCGCTTTCGTTTTTGCAGATGACTAACACATGTCCGCGAGACGCCGGAAAAATATCCAAAAACGCCAAGGTATATGCATCTTCGTAGACCTTATTCGCCGGAATTTCGCCATTCACAATTCGCGTAAAAATCGTTGCCATCGGTTACTCCTTTGCTAAATACACCTCTTAATGCCCAACTCTCACTTCGTGGATAGATTGCGCTTGCGCCCACGAAACGCTCGCAACTGCGCCAACGACCACGTATTGATAACCAGTGATGACGTAGCACCACCACGACGGGCAGTCGCCACTCCCTGATGAATCCAGGCATGATTCGCCGGCGCGTGAGCATCGCTGTTAATGCTAATCACACCGCCACGATTCATCACCTCACGCACCAAATCACCATCAATATCGAGACGATCAGGACCAGAGTTGACCTCGAGTGCGACACCGTGTTGCACCGCCTCGTTGATGACCGCATCCATATCGACTGGAGCCCCTAGGCGCCCACCCAAAATGCGCCCACGTGGGTGGCCAATGATATCAACGGCTGGATGTTGCATTGCGCGGATAATGCGTTGTGTGGCGACTTCCGGCGTTTGACGCAAATGAATATGTGGCGAGGCGACTACGATATCGAGCTCGTGCAAAACAGCATCAGGGAGTGCCAAACTACCGTCAACAAGAATATCAACTTCCACACCGGTCAATATATGAAAGTCAATGCCCGCAGCTGCATACTCTGCATTCACTGCATCAATCTCAACACGTTGCTGACGCAAGCGTTTGACATCGAGTCCATTGGTAACGCCAATTAATGCCCCATGATCCGTAATTGCAATGTGTCGGTAGCCATACGAACGCGCAGATTCGGCCATTGTCCGAATATCGGCACTGCCGTCGCTCCACGTGGTGTGCATATGCAGATCGCCTTGCATGTCACGGTGATCAATCAGCTGATGCGGCAACGGCACGGCGATATCAGCATCGCTCTGGTACCACTCACGCACCTCAGGCGGAATCCATGCCAGCTCGAGTGCAGTATAAATCTCATGCTCATCTACAAGTGACACACTGCGCCCTGCGTGCCTCACCCCATCAAGAGATAGCTGATAATCGCGCTGCGCAGCGCGTTGGTGCATCCAAGTAATATGTTGTTGACTGCCAGTACTCAATAATAATGCCGCACCCCATGCATGTGGCTCGACCACAATCAAATCAAGGGACATGCCATTCGGTAGTACGGCTGATAGTTGCTGATTATTGACGTGCGCACGCATCCACAATTTTAATGTTGCTAACTGGCGCAATACAGTATCGGGTTGGTCGCTCATCACCACCAAATCCAAATCGCCGATGGTGGTTTGACCGCGTCGCAAACTCCCCGCCCACGACACGCGCGCCACCTGACTCAGATCGGCGATTTCGTGTTGTAAACATAACCCGGACTCCCACGCATGCAACAACAGCGTGCGTTGCTCGCGGTCTGAAACGGCAGCGATGCCGTCACGAATGCCTGCAAGAGTCCGCTCCCCGATGCCTTTGATTTGACGCAACTGCCCCTGTTCGAGCGCGTGTTGTAACTCGGTGAGACCGGCGATGCCTAACTCGTTGTAGAGTCGACCTGCGGTGCGTGGTCCGATATGCGGCACGCGGAGGAGCTCACGCACCCCGACCGGCATTCGCTCTTGCAGGCGTGAATAATACTCGATATCGCCGGTCAAAAACAGTTCAGCGACCTTTTCGGCCATCCCTTTGCTCAAGCCATCGATTTTTTGGAGGCGGTCGCGTTGAAATACATCATACAGGGGCATTTCAACGGATTGCAACGCTTGACTTGCACGCCGATAGGCGAGAATACGAAAGCGATCCTCGCCTAGAATCTCCATTAAATCGGCAATTGCATCAAATAATTCGTAGACGTCTTTGTTGGTAAATAGTGAATCACTCATGCCGTCATAACCAGATACGCCAATGCTCTATCGAGTGTAGCACTATTTTGCATCACACCGTACAACGCCTTAGCGCATGCCAAACTCTTCGCTGATGATTTGGTGATGCGCTACCCCACGCGCCCGCCACTGCGACCGTAACCCGCGCATCATCGGCACTGGCCCACACACAAAGATGGTCGTTGTGGGGGTAATAGGCTGCCCAGTGATTTTTTCGATTTCTACTGCGGTAAGCACCCCTTGATGAATGTGCACGGTGATGTGTGGTGCTTGGGCAGCCAAATCAGTTATCTCTTTTGCATAAATCGCTTCTTCACGCTGACGCACCGCCCAAATAAGATTGAGTGTGGTAGCACGAGGCTGACGCACCTCAGCCTGCAACAGACTCAAGAATGGCGTGATTCCAATCCCACCCGCCACCCAAATCTGGGCACCGCCCGGTTGACCCTGCTGGCCAAACACGCCGTGTGGGCCATAAACGACCACATCATCGCCGACCTGTAGCTCCGGTAACCGTCGCGTGTAGTCACCAACTGCTTTGGCCGAGATACGGATGGTCGATGCATCAATGATGTGTGACACTGAGAACGGATGCAACTCAGTGGGCAATCCGGCCACACTTTTGGTGACACCAAAGAAGACAAACTGGCCGGCCTTGGCCGGAAATGGCTTTTCGAGGCGAAGCACCAGCTCCGTAATGCGCTGCTCATGACGGATCTGCGTAATCTGCCCATGCGCGTGGGAGGCCCGCTTTCGATACAAAAACAACGCATAGATCCACGCATACCCGCCAACCGCCGTCATCAATGCAATATACCAATCAAGTTGGGCCACAAGTGCATGGGCACCACCCAACACGTAGGCAATGCCCATGTATTTATGCGATTCGAGCCATGATTGGTACGGCATTTGAAGCCATAACGTCATAATTACGAGGCCGGTGACTATCATTAGCCCAAACATACCGAGCGTATACGACAAATCAATACCAGGCACCGTATAGGCCACCAGTGTACGTAAATCGGGGATAGCTTGAACAAACAAGACGCACAGATGCATGACCAACAACGTCAATGCACTTTTGCCGACAAATGCATGCAATCGATAGACTTTATCGAGCCCACCACTAAGCGCCTCAACCCACTTCCAACGCGTTGCCAACACAAAGTTTATACAAAAAAAGAGCATCCCCCAAAATCCCAGGGATGTGCCCAACTCATAGAGCGGATCATCAGCATCGGCCCCAAAGAACCACGCATCTTGATCGATGCGATAGATGATGGCATCCACACTATTGATACCAGAATTGATGAACACGATAGCGGTCAACCCATACACGATCCGTGTCAGCCAAGACCATGAACGTAGATATTGCATCATCGGCACAGTGCGAAACAAGCAGCCCTCCTGTGTGCTATAGCGCATGAGTTCAACAAAAATGCAGAGGCTTCTTTCGTACTATACACAAATCAACTAAACGCACTCTAAAGAGTTGATGAGCAAGTATGGTGTGTTTATTCATAGTTTAGGAGCCACAAAGAACCACCGTAGGAACCACAAAATGCATGTGTGTCACACTACACACATGCACACACATCCATCTCCCACAACACTCATCATGCTGTGGGAGATAGCAGTGCGCAACGTCCTACAACAAACGCTGCTGCTCACCTTTGGGCCCTGGCGGATTCAAATGATCGGGGATCACCACGCCGAGGTGTTCATAGGCACGGCGAGTGACCACACGGCCACGCGGTGTGCGTTGAATCATGCCGAGCTGGAGCAAAAACGGCTCGTAGACGTCTTCGACGGCATCGACTTCTTCGGCGAGCGCTGCCGCCAGCGTTGACAACCCGACCGGCCCACCACCAAACAACTCAATGACGGTGCGCAACAAGCGGCGGTCGTTTTCGTCGAGCCCCAAAAAATCCACCTCAAGATTGGTCAAGGCGATTGAGGCCACCTCTTGGGTGACGACACCGTTGGCCACCACTTGGGCGTAGTCACGCACACGCCGGAGCAGACGGTTCACGATACGCGGTGTGCCACGGCCACGCTTGGCTATCTCGAGCGAGCCCTCAGGGGTCATCGCTACGCCCAAAATCGCCCCGGCGCGGAGCACGATGTCATTGAGTGCCGGAACCGAATAAAACTCCATGCGTTGTACCAGCCCAAAGCGATCGCGCAATGGTGATGTCAACAGGGCGAGACGCGTGGTGGCGCCGATGACGGTGAATTTGGGCAATGAGAGGCGCAAATTCCGTGCGCCAGGGCCTTTGCCGACCACGATATCGAGGGCAAAATCCTCCATGGCAGGGTAGAGCACCTCTTCGATGGCACGATTAAGTCGATGAATCTCGTCAATGAACAAGACATCGCCTGGTTGTAAGTTGGTCAGAATCGCCGCCAAATCACCTTGGCGTTCGATGGCCGGCCCAGAGGTGATTTTGATTTGCACGCCCATCTCGTTGGCAAGAATCATGGCAAGACTGGTTTTGCCGAGCCCAGGCGGCCCGTACAACAAGGTGTGGTCAAGTGGCTCGCTCCGGCCACGGGCGGCGTCGATGCTTATTTTCAGTTGATCGACGACTTTTTCTTGGCCAATAAACTCAGAAAGCTTGCGCGGTCGCAGGCTTTTTTCATCGTATTGTTCATCATCCGAGGCGTTCGGAGTCACAATCCGTGGCGGATCGGACATGGCGCCCTCCTCACAATGCAGTGGATTACTACTACTATACTACGTTTATTCGTATATACCACTATTGTACGAGATATGCCCCAAAAAAGACCAACCCGAGCATACGACACATGCGCCCTAAAAAGACTGCAACCCCAAACAACCAAAACGGCACGCCAAATGCTCCTGCCGCAATTCCGGCTACATCAAACAGCGGGTTCGGCGGCGCTGACAAGGCAAATAACGCAACAAACGATCGCAACGGATGCGTCATCTGCGCCGCCACCCAACGCGACATACGTGTATCTTGAAAGGCGTGACGCCCGGCACGCCCAACCATGTACCCACTAATCTCGCCAACCACCGATCCGGCACCTGCAGCCACGGCAATGCTTATCAGCGTAAGTACGTCAGTCGTTTGTTGCGCAATGCGAACGATAATGGGAATATACGGCACCGGCACAACAATCGTCGATGTAGCGACCGCAGTCAGCCCAAAGACACCTGGAATCGCATACTCAGCCAGGCGTGTGTAGTCAATCGGCAAATAATAAAAACCGACATTGACAACAATCAAGAGGAGCGTCATCACAAACAGTGCAGGCCAACGTGTTGCCACTACGACCTCTGGTGACGTTGATGCCACCACACCCTAATTATCCACCGTATTGAGATTGCCAGAAGAATAGCACTCATCAAAATACCGGCTACCGACCAATTCAACCACGCCTCATCATACGGCTGATACCCACTATCATCGATCGGCGCCGCCATACGTTGTTCGGCCATCATATCACCCGAAGCTTGATCGGTAGCGGGCGGTTCATCTAACAGCACTGGTTCACTCATCAACGCGGTCTGTTCATTGCCGCCTTCGATGTCTTTGGCCAACGAACCAGATTCTGTTGCGCCATCAGTGCCACCCTCTGTTGATGCGTTCGACACCGGAGCAGATTCAGGGGCACCCTCCGGCACCGCAGCACTCATTGGCGCCGATTCTGCAACGCGTACATCCGCATCTGCATCCTCAACCTCCATGGCAGGGGCAGCCATGGGGGCGGCCATCATGCTCATGTCTGCAGCGGGAACGGATGTAGCCGTAATTAGACGTTGCACCAATACCACGGCAACCACCAAGCTGGCCATCGCACTCATCACCGGAGTAAACACACCACCAGGCGGCAGAATAAACCACCAACGCCAGCCACGGGCACGCCGTAACGTCGTCTCATCAAGACGAAATGAACGCGGTACATGCACCGCAGGAAGTTCTGCTAATTCATCACGTATCAGCACCAAATCATGATACGCATCGCGCAACGCATCGTCAGTCGTCAATCGCTGGCGTAGTGTGGCAGCGGCCGTTGCATGCAGGGCACCATCAAGCAATGCAGTCAAAAGGACCATATCCTCTTCACTTATATGATGCATCTGCCCCATTATTCCCCCTGATTGGTTTGTTCAGAAGTAAGACGTCGCACGTGGGGTAAGAGTTCCGCTGCGTACAATAGCTCGCGCAGGCGCATTCGCGCGCGATTTAACCGCGATTTCACTGTCCCGATATTAATACCGGTAATCTCGGCAATTTCTTGGTAGGATAATCCTTCAATGTCGCTGAGCACAATCACTTCACGTTGTTCAGCCGGAATCGTGAATAACGCCGTGGCAATGGTTTGTTGCATCTCACGACGCAACAACTGCTCCTCGGGCCCAGCTGCAGTATCGGCAATCTGGAGTGCCAGCGCATCATCATCATCATTGGTCATATCGAGCGATACACTCGGCCGGCGTTTTTGGCTACGCAACACGTCACGACACGCATTGGCAACAATTCGCATTAACCACGGACGAAACTCACCGCGCAAACTCGGTAAGTGCCGATATGCCGAAATAAATGCATCTTGGGCCACGTCCGCCGCATGATCGGCATCACCGAGCATACGCAGACACAAACCGTAAGCCCGCGCTTGATAGCGGTCTACGAGTCGATTAAAGCTCTCAGAGTCACCGTTGAGCGCTGCATTTACTAGGTGTTGATCATCGTGTTCGTACATTCTGTTACCCACTGAAGGAGCGTTACGCGTGCCAACGTTGCCGGTGTTCAACCTCAACCACAAATTTCCGTGTCGGCACATCAAAGAGATGTCGCTGTATCAACACGTCGTGTGCGGTAATTTCAAGTGTGTTATAGGCACACATATGCCGTTCACGTGACTTACCACGACGCGATGTACTTGTACCAGATTGACAAATCAGCGTTCCACGTGCGAGCTCCGGCATCGTGTCACGGGTGTGTCCTACATACGAAAGATGAAGATGTCCGGACAGGACCACATCAATCGCACACTCATCAAGCAACGCTGCCACTTGGTCGGAGTTCCGCATGCGTGCGCGCTTTTTGACACCGGGTGGATTCACCAGCTGATGATGCATGACAACCACACGTCGATTGCCAGCAGGTATTTGTGATACAGCGTGTCGGAGATGTGCCCGTTGGGCTGCATTCACATAGCCACTATCAATACACCATCCATGCGCAGAGACGAGCCCGACCACACTCACACCGGGCAAGTGCATAACTGGCATCAAATCAGTACTGATATGCCGCCGATAAAAGAAATACGGATCAAACAAACGCTTATACACGTGATAGAGTGGCACATCATGATTCCCAGGTACCACAAATCGCGGTTCAGGCGTTTGTGACAACCACGCAGTAATCGTCTGCCACTGATCAGCATTATCAGCACGTTGCACAAAATCACCTGATACCACAAACAAATCAGGCGCATAGCGCTGTGCATCTTGGAGGACGATGTCAGCAATCGCGGCATCAAATGGTGGACCGGCATGCAAATCCGAACAATGGAACACACGGATGGTCATGCCTCATCCTTTGTGGTCGTCTGTGGCTGGCGTGCCTTCTCCCACGCCAAACGCACAATGGCCGCCAACACTACGACTCCACCAACCATCACCGTTGTCACAAATAGATACTTGATAACGCTTAATGCAACTTCCATCTTTTCCTCAACACGTTGTATTGTTCGCGCGTGCGACACGTCCATGTGTCGTGCGAATACAGAACAATGCTATCAAATTGTAGCATACCCAACCGATTACACAGCAATAATTCGGTATTATGTGATAATAGATGAGTTCATGCATGTCACGACTGGCGTAGGTAATAAAGGAACACGTTATGCGACGCATCGCGTATTGTAGTCCCATCAATCCCGTGCATTCTGGGATTTCTGATTACAGCGAAGAGTTACTTCCATATCTTGGTCAATACGTTGATATCACGGTATACATCGATCATGGCATGA
The DNA here is from genome assembly GCA_016875555.1 of Chloroflexota bacterium. GTDB lineage: Bacteria > Chloroflexota > Chloroflexia > Chloroflexales > Roseiflexaceae > UBA965. The sequence continues at coordinate 25,995 of VGPG01000001.1, forward strand.
CACCTACGAATCCAGATCTTGCCACACACGTACGTGTGCGTTCGCTGACACACCTTATCGCCGACCACGCCCAACAACCATACGATGCTATTCTGTATCACATGGGCAATAGCCCGGCACACTTTCAAATATGGGATGTTGCACAGCGATTACCCGGTGTCGTGGTATTGCATGATTTGGTGCTACACCACTTTATGTTGCAATACCATGCCGTCCATCATCGCAATATGGCTGCATATACACAACTCGCAACCCACTATTATGCTGATGCTGGTAGCGCTATAGCCGAGCGCATGCTCCAAGGGGTATTTGACGATAGTGTCTTTCAGATGCCGCTCTGTCAGCCCGTACTCAACACTGCACAGCTGGTGATAAGTCATAGTCACTACGTTGCAGATGCAATTGCCACGCTTCGCCCTGATTGCAAACGTGCAGTTGTGCCAATGGGTGTTCCGGTACTCCCGATTATTGATCCTGCTCCGCTCCGTGATCAACTGCATCTTGGCGACGATGCCTTTATCATTGCGTCGTTTGGTCATGTCAACCCATACAAACGCGTTGACCAGGTGCTCCGTACCATCCGCACGCTACGGCGTGCCGGGATTAACGCGCACTACATCATTGTCGGGAGCGTCTCACCGAACTTCGCACTTGAGGCATTGGTGCGACGCACGGGCACACAGGGTGCGGTGCATGTCACAGGGTATGCGTCTGCGACCGACTTTGCGTTGTATGTCGCAGTTGCCGATGTATGCGTTAATTTGCGGCACCCAACAGCAGGTGAAACATCAGCGAGTTTGTTGCGCCTATTGGCAGCGGCCAAACCCACCGTAATCACGGCAAGTGGTTCATTCCTCGAAATCCCGCGCCATGCCGCTGTGCATATTCCACTTGACCAGAGTGAAGGAGCAATGCTGACCGCTAGTACCTTTTTACTCCACCAACATCCAGCCGTGCGCCACGCACTCGGTCATAATGCACGAACATTTGTCCAACAAGGCCATACCCTCGCAGATTCAGCGGCCGCATATATGCACACCCTTGCTAGCCACTTCGGTTGGGAGACGCCGGTCATCACTCGTGCACCACTATGGAACGTTGAACCGGTGCTCCCGAACCAATTCAGCGCATTACCACGGCCACTCACGCACGACAGCGCCACGATACGCACAGCACCATCAACTGTGATGCATCATGACGCTATTCTGCCGTATGCCAGTCACCGTATTGCACAACTCATCAAAGGGTTATGGAAGCAGTAGTACGCTAGCGGCTCAACACCATTTTGGTTAATTCTTGGTTGCTCATCGTCACATGCGCATTGCGTGGCAACCAGAGTCCATCGCTTGTCTGCACCATGGATTTCATACTAAATCGCACATCAGGAACGGTTATTCCTTTGGCTTGATAGCGTGGATTGGTGGTAGCCACAATCGACAGTTGTGCCCCACTGGTCGGGTCAATGTATTTCTGCAACGTCGCTTTGGCCTGCCGGAGCATATCAGCCGGAATATCACTTTCTTGGAGAATCATGTGCCGGAGCACTTTGGGCACACGCGATACTGCCATTAACTGCATACTACCGCTCTCCGTTGAATGCTTAATCGAGACGTGTGATTGACCACCTTTGAGCGCAACCCAAGGATCTCCAAGCAGAATGAACTCAATCAGCGTCTTCATGTCAACGTCATCCAGAAACCCCTGGCGGTCATACATGGTCTGGGCAAACTCGAGGCGTGCAAAATGCAAAGCCATGCCGACCGGCAAGCCGAGGGCCATGTGATGCGTCAGTCGTTCAAACAACAAATCGGCACCGAGTAACGGTGTTTGTGCGCTACCATATGCGTTCACTGTAGCGCCAACAAATGCCAGTGCACCATTGGCTAACGCACGTAATGGGATTGAATTCTCGGTAGTACGCCCAAGAAGCTCCGCACCATAACACGCTTCACTCAACAAAATAGTGCCACTGACCGTTGATCCGCTCATATGATCTGGAGTAATTGCAATGGGAAGTGCCGATGCGGCACCCCAGCTATTCGCCGACTGTCCGTAGAAGTGTGGCATGCCAGAGGCGCCATGCAAGTTGATGTAAAGCACCTCACGACCAGATAACATGCGCTTATTGACTTGGTGGTGGTCAAGTGGTGGTGACGCAAGCAGTGTGGCATCGGTATGTAAGTTGCGCAGAACTGCTTGTGATGGAATCTGCCACACCTCTGCGGCAATGCCACGCGCCAAGTCATCACCCTGCGCATTACGGATGCGCAACCACGCACCCAAATCAAAGCCGAGACGCCCCTCATGATGTGCTGCTGCATGATAGTTCGTCATCGTCTGCAGAATGGTCAATAACAGTGTCGGATCGTTATCATCACCGGTTGGAATGCGTGCCACAATCCGTTGTGGAATCAAAAATCCAGAATCATCACAGGCATACGGATTATCCGACAGCAGGACTTTTTCATCATCTGGAATCGGATTATGCAGCCGATGAAACGGTATACAATCATCGCCACCAATCAACAGCAACGTGGCAATCTCTAGACCACGACCTTGCACACGTTCGGCAAAGATGCGCACCATGTCACGAATAGCCATGGCATCGGTGTCAACCGGATGGTGCACGCGAGTATCACCGATTGCCAAATCAACCGGGTCATCAATGTAGCCAGCACAGACCGTCATGCCTTGTTGTCGCAGGACCTGACTGAGGAGTCGCAAACTTTGATCGATTTGTTTGCTCGCCGACATGCCAAAGCGACGAACCAAAGCAGCACGATTGGCAAGTATCATGTGCACTTGGCCATCAAACATTTTGGCATCCGCTCTGCGACGTTGCATCATCGACCCGAGCGTTGTGCCAGGCGTGGACGGCATCGCAGCAGGAGACGACTGCGCGGGCTTTGCATCACCCTTTGCCAGTGCGAGTTGCTCTTGTTCGAACATCGGTGCAACCTGTACCAAGAACTCGGTGAGACCGACAATATCCTGATCCCAGCCGACCATTGGTTGCTCTGGTAGTTCCCAGGGGGTACGCTGTGGCGCCAAAAAGAGACGCGTATAGCTGCCATCGGGGTCCATGGCGTGAATTAACTCGAATGTTGCATCCAGCACATCAGGAGCCGTGCTCAAGCGTGCACGCAAAATCAACAATGGGAGCTGTGGTTGTGGTTCAAAATCGTGATGCGAAAGCAATCGACGTGCCTCATCAACACGACCAGATTGTCGCAAAGATTCGATGTAATACCACTGCAAATCATCGCGTGAGCTCGATGCTTGTATACTTTTGGCGAGCTCAACCGTGGCCATGTCGGCCATACCACGACGTAAATAAATCACGCCGAGTGCCAGTGGCAGTGATGCAGCAGCCTCACTTGGAACGCCACCTTCTTGCAATGGCTGATTCAAAATGGAGCGCTGCATGGTGGCCATCCCCGCTTGAACACGCCCAAGTTGGGTCAGCGCAGTGGCAAGTCCTGCCCACGCACTACTGTCTGTTGCATTGCGTTTGAGGAGCAGCTGAAAGTGCGGTAGTGCGAGCCCCGGTTTGTTGCTCAACAACAGAATGCGTGCCATCAACATGCTTGGTGCAAGCGCTTCTGGACAACGCCGCATCAACGCTTGGGCACCACGCCACGCCTGCTGATACGCACCCGCCTGAATGGCCGCTTCGCAGGCGCGTCGTACCCACGCAAATGGAATGATATCGGGCAATCGTGGATCTGCGGACGGCGTCGACCATGGACTTGACGCACGTAACGATAGATCGAGACCAGGAAGAACTGAGCTGTCCCACATCTCGTACTTCCGCTGTTCCATAACCCAACTCCTCACCATTCATAAACGCCACTGAACAACTGCTCAGCCTGCAGCACTATTTCTCTTTGACTCGTGACCGATCGCCAATTTGCTTACGCCAGAAGCTCAGTGGGCCGAGGCGCGCTATCATCTGTTGTGCCTCTTTGAGACTTGGATCCAACTTGTGTGCTTGTTGGAAGGCCCATAGCGCTTTACGGTCATCCTTATACTTATGCTGTATGCGTCCTAACGCCATAAACCCCTGTGCATTTTGCCCATCAAGTCGTACCGCTTGTTCTGCTGCTTCAATGGCTTCATCGCGCAAATTCAATTTGCTTGCAATATCAGCAAACAGGAGCAGTTGTTCGACATCTGCAGGCAGATGCGTCATCATTTGTACGAGGAGCTCACGCGCTTCATCGGTACGCTTCAGGGCGTGCAAGACTTCTGCCAGAGCAATACGATGGGCAACCACATGTGCCTCAACATACATGGCTAAGCGTAGGTGCTCAAAGGCATCTTCCCACTCTGCGCGTTTTATGGCGATTTTGGCCAAACCAGCGTGGGCCTCCACACAATTGCGATCATGGCTAATTGCCGCAATAAACGATTTGTGAGCCTCTACATCGTTGCCCATGGTCATGTAGGCCTGGCCGATGCGGGCCAAGGCCGCCACATTAAATGCATCAATCGCCAACGCACTCTGATAGTCTTCGATGGCGCTGGCATACATGTGTTGCGCCATGTTGACATCACCCAACGTCAAATATCGCTCCACATCATTACTAAAGATAATCGGGGCTTTTACTGGTGGTTGTGCGGGTTCATCTGGTGATTCTGGCACATCTACCACAATCTGATGATCTTGAATGACCGGCAATGCCACACGCTCATCGAACACCACCACCTCTTTTTCACTTGCCTTTTCTTTGGTGGGGTACTTCGATTCGAACTTCGTTAGTGCGCGCGTGTAGGTTGCTTTGTCATTACCATACCGAACAGCATCCTTATATGCGCGATGCGCTCCATCACGGTTACCCACATTCTCGTAGTGTGCAGCGAGTTCTAAGTGCCAATCTGGATTATTCGGATTGCGTTCAATGGCTTGTTCAAGATTGGTAATTGCATCTTGCACACGCCCAATCAACACCAATAACCGTGAGAGTGCATAGAGTGGTGCTGTCCGTTTGGGATCCACATTGCTTGCACTGAGATAGGCACTGCGCGCATTATCAAACATCCCCAACTGCATACACGCATCGCCGAGCAACATATGCCAATCAACCATGTCGCCCTTCAAGGTGATTGCAGCAATCACCGAGGCGCGTGCTTCACGCGTGCGCGCTGTTTGCATGTAGAGCTGCGCCAACTCGTAGTGATGTTCGGCGTTATTAGGCTCATAGCGCGTGGCACGCTGTGCCGCACTAATGGCCCGATCAACACGTCCATCCGCAAGATACGCATTGCGCAACATAGCACTTAATGCGCCACTATCCGGCACCAACTCCTGTGCTTGCTCAAGTGCCACAATTGCCTCTTTGACACGATCAACGCGCATCAACAGTCGACCATACCACTGTTGTACCCCAGCATGTGCCGGCAGTGCGGTTGCGGCGATTTTGAGCGCAGATTCTGCTACGCTAATATCGCCAGCCATGAACGCAATGCGTCCATAGGTGTACTGATCGTAGACGGAGAGTGGTGCACCGGCCAGCACATAGCGCATATCCTCGAGTGCTTCGGTGTAGCGTTCAAGGAACGCCAACGACATTGCGCGACGTTGACGAATGTGCGCAGCCAGGTCATTCTGAGCAATCATGCTTGCATCCACCGCATCGCCACTCAACGGACGTGGGTCAACATCACCCTGCAATGCCGCCGCTGCATCGAATGAATCAACTGCTTCGTCGTGCCGTGCAAGCATTTGCAGGGCCACACCACGCTCAAAGATACCCCGTGGATGATCACCCTCAATTATCAAGGCCCGTTCAAACGATTGCAGTGCAGCCATCAACTTGATTTGCTGGTCTGAGCTATGCCGCGTAAAGGCATCAAGATCACGTGGCAACGGCACCTGTTGTCGCAGTGCCATGCCCAAACACAAATGATAGACAGCAATACCATCGTTGGCATCAACGGCTCGAGTAAACACTTGTGCCGCCTCATCAAAGTAATCGTTGTCAATCAAGAGGATGCCGTACGCCAAGGCAGATGGCCCATATTCTCGATCGAGTTCGTGCGCTTTGCGTGCCGCATTCAGTGCATTGGTGAACTCACCTTTTGCACGGAGCACACGAGACAAGACGCGCCAGTATTCACTGATATCGCCTTGGAGTGCCACGGCTTGTTTGGCCAATGTCTCTGCTTCATCAATGTGATGTTTGGCCAACATCACCTCTGCTAGCCCTGAGATGGCATCGGCACCAGTGGGATGCTTTGCAATCACGTAGCGTAACTCTTGTTCGGCTGCATCGTACTCTTCGGCTTGTAACAACAGCACTCCGAAGCGATACACCAAACTGACATCATTTGGCGCGAGTTCAACTGCACGTTCCATGCACTGCGCGGCGTGCGCCGCATCATTGACCCGTTCGTAGTCTTCGGCAAATGTCACCCACCACTCGGTGCGATGATCGTTGCTCCGCAATGCCACAATCATGTGGGGAATTACCTCGCGGAAACGACCCAACTCGCGCAAGACGGCCGCCAATTGGTAGCGCGCTTCACCATGTGTGGAGTGGTGTTTTACGGCACGCTCGGCCGCTTCAAGCGCACGTGGAAGGTTTTGTTGGCGCTGCATGATTTGTGACATCAAAATCAACGCATCAACGTCATTTGCATCACGTCGCAATGCTTCTATCACATCATCGGCCGCTTGCTCTGGGTTATTCTGGTTCAGATGCAACTCCGCACGTTTGCGCCACAACGCAGGATGATCCATCGCCACTTCAAGGGCACGATCAATCTCGGCTATGGCCTCGTGATGGCGCCCACGTGCAACATGCACATCGGCCAAATCCGCACGCCAGTGATGGGCGGTTGGACGTTTTTGCAAGGCCTTTTCAAAGGCAACAATGGCATGTTTGCTCTGACCAACCGCCAGATACGAGCGCCCAAGTGTATGGTAGTATTCTGCATTGCCACTCAACTCAACGGCTTTTTGCAATGCTGACACGGCATCGTTGTGTGACCCAATCTGATACAGAAGCGAGCCCAGCATATACTGCCACGCCGCATTGTTGGGTCGCTTCTGGACTGCTTTGCGGTAACTGCTGACTGCAGCCGACCGCAAATCAAGACCCAGCAACGCTTCGCCGAGCAATGCGTGATTTTCGCCGTTTTCTACATCATATTCAACCGCTTGTTCCGCACATTCACGCGCCTCTGACCACCGCGCACTCTTGGCATAGGCCTTGCTCATTTGCGCATATGTCTGGGCCATGACCGGTTTGGTCGTGCTTTTGCTTTGCGGCGCACTACGTTCGATATCAAGTGCCTGTTGGAATTCAATAATCGCCGCCTCAGGGACACCCATGGCCGTGAGCACTTCGCCAAAGCGCATGTGATGGATTGCCGACTTGGGCATCAAGCTGACGAGTCGTTGTGCGGCATCAGCAGCCTGTGACAAATCATTGAAGTGCAGTGCTACGTCGCGCAAACCGGCAAGCACACCCTCGTTCGTGGCATCGAGTGCATATGCCTGTTGATAGAGTTCGTGTGCCTCACCCATGCGATTCAACGCACGCAACGCATCCGCAGCAATCACCAACGCACTCACCGAGTTAGATTCGATTCCCAACGCCTGTTGCGCAATTTGCCACGCCTGGGTAAAGAGCCCTTGATCATACATAAACTTACTGTGCGCACATTGCACATCGATGCGTTGGGGCGCAAGGCGTGTCGCATTCTGGAAGAGTTCTGTGGCTTCGTCCACTCGATTTGTGTGCACGGCCAACTGAGCCAGCTGCACCATCGCATCAACGTTGCTCGCATCGATGGTATGTGCTTTGTGTGCTAGGTCGTACGCCTCATCATAGCGGTGCTGCGATGCCAACGTATTGCTGTACGCAAGCAGCGTTTCGATGGAGTCTGGTTTGTGTTGTAGTGACTGCACAAAACTCGAAATGGCCTCAGCAATGCGTCCTGCTCCGGCCAACGCTTGACCAAGTGCCGTCAGCACCAATGGATTCGTGGCAATATCAACGATCCGCTGTAAGGCAAAGAGTGACTTTGACCATTTGCGTTCGGCGATATGCAACTGCGCCACTGCAAGCCATGTCTGTTCGTCGTGACGATTTTGCCAGACTGCTTTCGAGAGATACTGGCGTGCACGAGGGCGTTCGCCACGTGCTAACGCAACCTGTGCTGCAGTACGCAACAAGGTGGGGTTTGTACTATGATGAATTAACCCGCGCTGCACAATGGCCTCACCCTGGTCTAACAGTCCTAGGCGCTTGTACACGGCAACGGCATCAACCAGCAACTCTATGTTATCTCCATCAATACCGATGGCTTTGTTGTACGCATCAGTGGCTTCGCGGTAACGTCCCACCTCAACCAACGATTTGGCCATGGCGTGGACATACGTACTGTCGTATGGTGCTAATGCCATAGCACGTCGATAGGTAGTCAATGCACCGTCGTAATCACCGCGACTCCAGAGCAAGCCAGCCAAATCACCATGGAGTGCTGCTTCGTTTGGTCGCTGAATCAAACCTTTGCTGACCACTTGAACGGCTTCATCGTTTTGGCCGCACTGTTGCAACAATCGTGCCAGCGCACGTTGTGCGTCTATGTTGTGTGGCGATAGTTCAATAGCCTTGTGATAGGCGGCAATCGCTGCATCAACTTCGCCATGTTGCTGACTGATTTCGCCGAGCTCGATGTAGAGTCGGTCATCGTGTGGCTGCAATTCAACGGCCCGTTGCGCCGCCACCCATGCACCTGCGCTATCACCGTTTGCCATGCGCACTCGGGCAAGTACTGCATGCGTATTGGCATCAAATGGTGCGTGTTGTAGCGCTTTTTCAACAAATGATTTGGCCGTGGCATGCTCATGGCGACGCAAACTGGTGCGTGCGAGCGCCACCAAGATATCTGGGTGATCACCGACACTCTTCACGGCGCCCTGCAGGAGTTCATGCGCTTCGTTGACGCGCCCCAGCGTTTCAAGCACCTGACTTTTGGCACGGTACAACGCCGGATCATCGCTTACATCGCGCATCGCCTCGTTATAGGCATCAAGGGCTGCAGTGTAGTCCTGTTGACGCATATACAGGTTGCCTAATTCTTTGGCCACCGTGGCACCATGCTGGCGATAGGTGCGCAAAAGACTTTTGAGTGAGCCAGTGGCCGCATCGAGTGAGCCCATTTTGCCGTAGGCAACTGCAAGTTGGGTTCGACCATGCAGATCATCGGGCTGTAGACGTGCCACATATTCATATGCCTGTACGGCAGCCGGCCAATCTTCTTGACGCATGGCCAATTCAGCAATCCGACGAATTACCGTGCTGTCGTTCCGCTGATCGCCGGTGATGCCTTCGAGTTGTTGACGCGCTTGAGTAAACGCGCCCTCGGCCTGCATAATCTCAGCAATCTCCATGCGTGTTGATGCACTGGTTGCGCCTGCTGATTGCAGCAGTGATTTGACCTGTGCCGCATGTGGACCATGAATGATTGATTTCACTGCCGGGCGTGCCATGCCCAACTCGAGGAGGCGTTTGATGACTTGTGGGCGTTGCTCAGCGAGATCGAGCGCCACAGCCAAGGCATCATCATCACCGGCAATTTGTGTGACTGTCCAATCTGCAGGATTTTTTTGTAACCAAATGCGGGCCCGTACCGCAGAGCGCACCATCACATGCCGGTACGATACCAACTGCTGTTCATAATCAAACTGCATCAACCCGACACTCATTAACGCTTGGAGTGCAACCACATCAGCGTCAGTCGCTGGTGCACCCAATATTTGATGGGCAATCACCGCATTGCTACTGATAGCCGTACGCAACTGTTGCACCACATCTACGAGTGCCCAATCATCATTCGAATCAGCAAAATGGCTATGGAGTTTGACCAACAGTTGCTCTGCACTCTGCCCATCCACATTCAACCGATTGAATATTTGGCCAAACCATTCCCACAACCAACCACTCCGAATGACGATGTCTGTCGGCGTCTTTGATTGGTGATACGCATCCACCATGGCATCGAGCCAGCGTGGACGCCCGGCTAACGACACAACGGTGTCATCTTTGGCCAGTGTGTCCGCAAACGCATCGCTACAATGGGTCCGCACATATGCAATCACGTCAGCTGGTGCTACCGGCCGGATTGCCCGAATCTCGGCACTGGCAAACCATGACCGAAACAGCGATACTGCCTCGCTCCGACAACTCAAGACCCAACGTGCCTGCGATCCTAGCGTATTCATCACCGAAGACAAATGTGAGAGCGCCATCAGTTGTACATCGTGCGGTAGCTGTTCTAAACCGTCAACAAGGACAACCAATGAGCGATTTGCTAACTCACGCCATGAGGGCGGTGCACCGCATCCATACATGGATTGGATGGTTTGTTCGAGTGAGTCAACATATTGCCGCAGGTCAATATAGATAGGGAGATACGCCGCGCTCTTTTGTTTGATGGCACGGGTATCGCTTATCGCAGACTCAGCAAGTTGTTGAGCCAACTGCACCATCATCGTCGTCTTGCCTGAACCTGCCGGTCCAATCAACAACAACCGTGAATGCTGCTCAAATGCTTGCCGTACCGTGGTCGGTTGCTGACGTCCACGATCGTTGGTGATTGGATGTACCGAAAGCGATAACGTACCGCGTCCCGTCTGCGAGACTGGTAAATCATGTACTGCGGCAAGATATGTTTTTATCCACGTGGCCACATCGCTCATAGGTAACTTTTCAATTCAGCCATTGTGTCGTCTTGACACAATACATGCGTGTCCCCCAAAGTACCTATCGGTATACACGGTGACATGGAGCGTTCACATCCATGTCACCGCATCCTACTCTCACGCAACCACCTGAGCGGTTCGACAAAACCGTACAACCATATCCGCAAAAATCATCATGATGCGCTGCACACCCTCGTCATCGACTGCGCCGTGCACCACCAACGCATAGTTCTGTGATGCATGCTGGACCAACGGCACAACCAGTACACCACGACCATGATCGGTAATCATCTGTTGGTCGACGACTGCTTCGTGAATGTAGCCAACTTGTTCGAATGTGAGTGCACCGACCAAATCCTCTTCTTCGGGAGTCTGCCATTGTGCCTCAACGCCACCTTCACGCGTCAAACGCACCATCGCCATCCCCTGCAACCCCAACACATCTACCAGGTGTCGACTCGCCTCAACCTGTGTGACCGTTGGTTCGCTCTGACCCGTCATCCGCCACAACACCATCATGGCCTGTTGATCGCGCTCACGTCGCTCACTGTCCATCAATGTGGCACTGCGCAAGCGCACCAAGACCAACAGCTGTGCTAATGCGTCATGTTGCATGTAGTCCAACATGGCGGGATGGCGATGGATCATCAGATGGCAACGCTCAGCCCCGTGTGATGAACTAATCACTAGGTAATCGTCACTCTTCCCGTAGTTGGGCAGTGATTCACCATTCATGTAAAACTCAACCGACGTTCCAGCGATGTTTTGTGCTAACTCGCGCGCCATTTGCATTAACTCTTGATTGGTGCGCGCATCAACCACACTCAAACTACTCCGCTGCCACTCCACAAAGCGATCTGCATTTGGTACCGCTTTCATCGTGGGTAACATCGTCTGATTCACACCGGTGTACAAACATGTGACAGCACTCGTCAACATGTTGCTCATCCACGCCACTGCAATCCCAACCACAAACTGCGCTAACAAGACCACCATCCAACCATCACTTACCACTGGTGCATCAGCAATGCCTACCAATAACAAGGTGATGATGCCGATACAGGTCGCAGCAACACTATCTCGGAACCCACCGTGGAGTGCGCCAAGTGGAATCAGAATCAGCGGTAATCCGATAATCGGACTCACTACACCGCCCGTCACCGTGATCAACAACGCAACCACTGCACCATCTACGGCGAGGCGTACACCGTATGGCATCACCACACGATGCACCATGACCAACATCAGCACTGACATAATCAGCGCTACGATAATGCCAATCTGTTGACTCACCGTGCTCCCAACTACTGCACTGAGTCCTACGGCAATTAACAACCCGCGTGTCACTACAATTGCTTGCCCCAAAATATCTTGTAAGCGCTGCTCCAACTGCATTAACCGCGTTGGTGGGAGCTCACTAATCACCTGAGGCAACCGCCACGACACACCACTACTGATTATTGGCTGATATGGTACGTACATCACTCACCTCTCATCATTGGTGACTTTATATCTTAGATTACAATTAGATTACAGACTAGTGATGATGAGTATATGATGAATTATGACAAATGTCAAGTGGTTTGTAATCTTTCTGTAATTTTTACAGAGTAAAATAGCTACTTATGATTAATTTTTAATTTCATAAATGTTGTTTATGCATTACAAAGCACAATACACAACGACATCATCCTCTCCTTTCTGCGGAGTACCACCAGGGCACGCTACAGATGGGAGAGGGTGATGTTGCAAACGTGGGTGCGCGGCTGAATTAGGAAGCGCGTCGATCTAAAATTTCGCTCGGTTCGAGCACATCTTGATTCACTGAATCGGGGAGTGGGAGCATTCCACGTTGACACCCAGCGGGGAGTGGCGTTGGTCCAGTCACACCAAAATACGCTTGCATGATTTGGGTGACCGCAGGCACGGCGATTGTTGACGATCCGTCATTCATGTCACCACTACCCTCACTCAAGAAGACCACTTGAATCTGCGGATTATCATAGGGTGCAAATCCCATAAACCACGAATGGCTTTGGCGCACAATTCCGGTGGTGCCATTAGGATAGCGCACGGTAATTTCGGGACCAAACTCAGCGGTACCCGTTTTGCCGGCAATCAAAAGACCCGAGCACTCTTGACGTGCAGACACATTAAAGCTTTCAACCACCGATCGGCGCATGCCAATGCGTGAGACTTCATAGAAGGCCGGATTAAAGTCGAGTGTCCGAATCAGTTCCGGTTCGATTTCTTGGATAATTCGACCATCAGGCGCCACAATAGCTTTGACGATTTGTGGTCGATAGATTTTTCCGTTATTTGCAATCGCCGCACCTGCCATGGCAAGTTGTAGTGGCGTCGCCTCTAAGTTCCCTTGGCCAATCGATGCATTGTATGTATCACCGGTAGTCCAGGCGGCACGCAACGCCTGTTGCTTCCAACCTGGTGTAGGTACGCGACCAGGTTGTTCGCCAAACATCTTCACGCCAGTGGGTTGCCCAAAGCCAAACTTTGTCAGGCCATCAGCAAGCTTATTAATTTGTAGTCCTTGCGGAATAGTCTGTTCGTTGACATTCAGATTGACCACACCCTCTTTATTGCCGCCGGCCACCGTCATAAAGAAGATATTAGATGAGCGCATCAAGGCTTCGGTCACATCAATCCACCCATTATCACGTGGAACAGCATTCACAAATCGATAGAAGCGGTCTTCAACGTATTGGTCTTTGAGGATTAACTCACCAGGATCGCGAATCTTGGTCGTTGGCAAGATGATTTGTTCTTGGAGTGCGATCACCGCATCAAATTGTTTGAGCGTTGATCCAGGTGGATACTGCCCTGAAATGACACGGTTTGTCAGGGGTGCCAAACGTTGATTTTCGGCACGTTGTGCTGGTGGTGGATTCAGCAATGCGACGAGTTCATCAGCACGACTCGCATCCACCCAAATGTTATTGTCATACGCCGGCCAACTTGTCATGGCCAAAATGCGCCCGGTATTGACTTCAATGACCACAGCCGCGCCACTCTGCATGGGCAGGTAGCTCCGTTTGTAGGATGTCTCGTCAGTAATACTCACTCGACGACGTTCGGCTTCTCGAATCCAGTTGCGCATAATTTGCTCGACCTGACGTTGAAACTCAATGTCAATCGTCAAAATCAAGCTATCGCCGTCGCGTGTGGGTTGCACGACTTGCGAATCACGGACTGGACGGCCCAAATTATCAACCAACACGGCCTCAATACCCATTTGGCCGCGCATCTGCTCTTCATAACTGGCTTCGATGCCACTTTTCCCAATTTGGTCATTATTCAAGTAGCGGGGAATACCCAACTCAAACGGGTTGATTTTTTTCTGCAAAATACCACATTCGACCGAATTCCCAATCGAGTCCAGCAGGCCAGCCACCCACGACCGTGCGGGATTTTGGCGAACCAACTCACACGAACCAACACGACCTATGTACCCCAACACGTGCGAAATAGACTGCACATCACTGCTCAGTGGGTAGCGCCGACGATAGTCTTGTTCGATGACCACACCCGGCAAATTCGCCGTATTCTCCTTCAAAACCATGGCCACTGTACGGGGCACATCGCGCACCACAATAATGGTTTGATAGCGTGGCGTATCGCTGGTACGGACCAACTGCTCAATCGGGTTTTCTAGGGTTAACGTACGTGTGAACTGTTCACTCAACCGCAACGCATCAACCACCGACGATGGCAAGACATCACCGGTCAACCAGGTGCGCACCGCAACATCGTCGATTTGCGTGGTAATCTCCTCACCAAAGACCCGAATGAGGTCGTTACGAAGTTCAGGGCGTTGGTTCACCTGCATCGCCGGTGAAATCACCAGTGTACCGGTAATCTCAAGTGCGCTACTCAAATCGGCCAACGCACTATCGACATCGCGCAATAAAGCAGCATCATCACTTTCGATAGGAGCATTCCAGCGTGGTACATACCGCACGATCGGTGCATGCCGTTCGACAATTTGTGTGGCGCCAAACAGGTCTTCCGGATTGACGGTAATCTGCAGTGGCAAGACTTGTTCGTTTTTTACGAAGCGATCGAGTGATTCTTCACCAAGGGTGGTCTGTAACGCATCACGGAGCACTTTGTCGTTATCGAGCACGATTGCCGGTGAGATTGTCAGCGTGTTTGTAATGCCAAGAACTTGACTGAGTTGTGCAAATACCTGTGTGCGAGCCACTGATCCCTCAGGTGGCAAATCACTCACCTGAATGGCCACCGTATATATCGGCATATTCTCAGCTAAGAGGGTTTTGCCGTCACTCGCATAAATCTCACCACGAATGGGACGAATCGGCACATATCGCGTTGTGTTGACCGATGTTGAATATCGGTAGCGATCAGCATCGGTGTCAACCATTTGTATTTGATACAGACGTGCACTCAATACGACAAAAATCAAGAGCACGATGAATTTTGGTAGAAACATTCGCATTGTTCACCTCACCGTATGTGCGCTAATACACGTCAATTGGAACCTCACCGCGCCGAATCGAACGTAACCAGCGCAACACCAAAAACACCGGTAACGCAGGCACCAACAGCACGAGCAACTCGGGGATAAACACCACCACGCCGTATTCGATCACACTAAAGCCACTTATCAAAAGCCACATAAAGATCATATTTACCAGGTGATACACCACCCCACCCAGCAAGACAGCTGCTACCGGGAGAATCCATTTTTCACTGGTGATGCGGGCCAGAAGCACATAGACGACCATCATCGAAATGAGCAATTGTGCGGAATGCCACCCCAACCATATCCCACCCAGCACATCAAGCATGAGTCCACCATAAAATGCCCACCGCGCCATGTGACTAAATGGTTCAATTAATACTTGGAGGACAACCAACAGGAGCATGATGTTTACTGGCACTCCGAAGAGCGATGGAACAAGCAGTCGTTGCACCAACAAAATCATAACGATAAAGAGGATGATGCGAATTTCAAACCAAATATTCTCTTCTACTTTACGTCGCTTTGTATTATCCATACGTAGTTCACCATTTCAGGATCAATAAACGGCTGAATATCAGCGACCTTATTCCGCCCATCAAGGCGTACTTCTTTGACGATCCCAACAGGAATATCAGAGGGAATAGCGGAGTTTGGTAGCGATGGTCCAAACAGCCGCGTCAATCCAGCAGTCACCACGGTATCGCCGACCGCAACCTCTCCGTCACGCTCGATTTCAAACATGCGTAAGAGGCCATCGCGTGGAAGTGTCCCGCGTACAATGCCACGTACCACCGTATCGCCACGGAAGACTTGCACACTCACAGAACTACTATAGTCGCTGACCAAAAGTAAATTTGCGTTACGCGGCCCAACCTCGTCAACGACTGCAATCAATGCGGGGGGACTACTTTGTTGGCGACTAATCACCGCCATGCCAACTTGGACGCCATCTTCACTGCCCACACCAACAATGGCAATGCGTCGTCCATCGGCCAACGACTGTACGCCAATTTCACTGCCGATGAGTCGCCATGGATAACTTTGTTCGATACGAAGCTGTTCGCGCAGACGACGATTCTCAAGTTCGAGCTTGGGAATCCGGATAATTTGGGCTTTGAGATCGCTATTTTCTTTTGCGAGGGCGTCGCGTTCCTCGGCAATCCGCTGCAGATCGAGTGGGCCAGAAAACAAGGCAGTAATCTGCTGGTTGACCTGTTGAATCTGCCCCATCACCGGCATAATCTGACTCGAGATTGCACTTCGTACCGGAGTCAAGATGCCTTGGTGATCAAGCAAAAAGAAGAGCAGAGCCAAGAACAAAAACAGCCCAAATGCCGCCGAATTGCGCCATCCACCACCACCCGATCGGAATGACGAACGGTCACGCATACCCACACACCTCGTCTACAACAACTGTGTACTGTCTAACCACGATTTAGTACTTCACGCGACGAGTACGTTGGGTGGCCATCAAAATATCACGATACACAGGATTTTGGAATTCTTCGACCATTTTACCGGCGCCACGTGCCACACACGAAAGTGGATTTTCTGCCACATAGACGGGCATGCGCGTCTCAGCCGCAATACGACGATCGAGTCCACGCAACAACGCACCGCCACCGGCCAGCACAATACCATGCTCCATCACATCGGCCAACAACTCAGGTGGCGTCTCTTCGATGGCTGAACGAATATCGGCCAAAATAGTATTAATGGGACCAATAATACCTTCGCGCAACTCGACACTCGAGACCTCAACCGACTTCGGCAAGCCGGTCAACATATCACGCCCACGGAGGACAACTTTGAGTTCTTCATCAAGTGGATATGCGCTACCGGCAGCTACTTTGGCGCGCTCAGCCATACGCTCACCGATGTGCAAATTATACTCACGTCGCGCAAACTCAATGATGGCTTCGTCAATTTCGTCGCCTGCCGTACGAATCGAGTGATTCACTACAATGCCGCCCAACGAAATCACCGCAACTTCGGTGGTACCACCGCCGATGTCAATGATCATCGAACCAATCGGTTCATCAACGGGCAATCCCGCACCAATCGCAGCAGCCATTGGCTCTTCGACGACGTATGCTTCACGGGCGTTGGCGTTCAGCGCCGCATCACGGGCAGCACGCATCTCTACCTGCGTCACACCAGACGGCACACCGATGACCACACGTGGCCGGGGAGCAATCAATCCAAGTGAACGCTCATGCGCTTTTTCAATGAAGTGTTTAATCATTTTTTCAACCACTTCAAAGTCTGCAATAACACCATCTTTGAGTGGTCGCACCGCAATAATATTTGAAGGGGTCTTGCCGACCATAGCTTTGGCATCAGCACCAACCGCAATGACGTCTTTGGTTTTGCTGTCGATTGCTACGACAGAGGGTTCACTGATGACAATGCCACGACCTCGCACATGCACGAGGGTATTCGCAGTACCCAGGTCAATGCCAAGATCACGGCCAAATGCGCCCAACACTATGTTTAGTGGATTCGTAAATGCCACGTGATACCCCTCTTACTGTGCGCAACCGCACTCACACACCGTACACAACCATCATTATACCGCATGCCGGTGGAGCGAACCGCATGAACTCTCTCAGCCCAAAATCGGCGCACGCACCTCTACTGCTCCTCAAAGACCGCCTTCACACGGAACATTCCTTGATTCGTGTCAGCGCTATTTTGTAGCGCATCAGCACGTGGCAACGAATCACGATTTGCATCTTCACGGAGCGCATTCACCAAATCAGTCACTTGTGCAGTTGGTTCAACACCCTGTACATCAACAGCCTGCAACGCACTCACATGCTCCAAAATACGTGACAACTGATGTTGCATCGCATCGATTTCTGCATCACTTAGACGCAATCGCGCCAAATCGGCGACGCGCATTACTTCAGCACGAGTTAATGACATTAGTGCACCCCAGCATCTATTGCGACAGATTCCATCACATCATAGCAGAATTTACGGTGCCACGGTATCGACACCCAGCAACTATCCATCTGATACCGTCGGCGTCGGTGACGGGGTACTCGTCGCGACCACCGTCGGAGTATTCGTCGCAACCACCGTCGGGGTATTCGTCGCAACTACCGTCGGAGTGCTTGTTGCCGATAGCACCGGAGTTGCCGTAGGCGTGCTCGTGTCTAGCTCTTCGGCAATCGCCGTGGCGGTGCCCACACTCACATCATCCGCAACCGCAGGCGCCGGGACAATTTGCTGCAAATTCACGCTCAAAATCAGACTTTCACGCTGGATGTCTGGTGGCAACAGCACCTGTACTTGACGCGCAGGTTGTGTTGCATCCCACTCTCCAACGCTCACGAACGCTTGAACTAACCCGATGGTGTTACGACGCAACGCCTCAGGCGCTACAAGTGCATCAAGCACGTACAGATTGGGCTCCGTCACAAAGACATACCCTTCAGGCACATCACGAATTTCAATCGGTACAAGCATGCGAATTCGCGTATCACGCGCTATTGGCGCAATCTCAACACGCACCTGCGCCGAGGTACTCGTTGTATCGACCAGCGACACATTGTTCAGCTCAAGTTGCACGGTTTGCGTAATCGACTCGCGTAATCCACTGACCGAGATGACATCCGTATCAATACTTACTGTCTCCGAAATTGTCTGCACATCACCCTGGATTGCCACTGTGGCCGGATCCGCAACCACCGCGGTAATCTCGTACCCGGATGCCACCACACCGACTAAATTGGGCTTGATGACGACCGATCGTATACCGAATTTTGGTTGCACACTAATCACTACATCAACTTGTGATGGTGATGCTTCAATCCCGAATACCTGTTCACCCTGCATATTCACAGGAACAACCAGTACACTCTCGGTAGAGCCCATTTGCGACGCGTTATACGCAAAGCGCAATCGCACTCCCTCTACCTGGTTCATCAACGTTTGCGGTCCCGAAACGGTCACTTCAATCGCAGGATCTGCCAACTGCGCCGAACGATTGTATACCGTATCCGAACTGATACCGGTTGTCTCAATGACCGGAACAAACACCTTACTGATGACTTCCTCTAGGCGTAGTGTCACCACCTGCTGATCATCGCTGATTTCGGAACGAAAGTAGCCCCACTCAGGCAGCCATTCTAATTGCACAGGGAATTGATGCTCACCAGGACCAAACCCCGCCACATCAACATAAAACGTCACTCCCTCAGCTGGGAGTTGCGTGAACGCACTCTGTGCCGCAAAAATGCGTGCTTCAATTACCGGCAGGGTTGTCTGACGCCGGCCCGTCTCGTCCACCACTACCAGATTACTCGCGAGATTCCGTACCACCAACGTGCCCGATTTGACCTGACTATTGGTCGGATTCGCTCGCACAAACAAGAAGGCCCACAGACTCAGTGATATAACGAATGCGATAACCGTTATTCCCCAACGCGGCAGACGATTCATACGCTTGCTCCTGACTTCTGGGGAGCACGCTTACCTGCGTTCATCAACAACGCAGAAACTTCCTCAACGATTCGTTGCTCATTTAACTGGCTATTGAGCATGCCGTCATATGCCAAAGAAATAGTCCCCGTCTCTTCAGAGACAACCAACACAACAGCATCCGTGCGCTCAGTGAGACCGCGTGCTGCACGGTGACGCGTACCATAACGCCGGACACTCGTCATGTCTTCACTAATCGGCAACATGACGTTCGCAGCAATCACACGTGTGCCACGAATCACCACTGCCATGTCGTGGAGCGGCGTACTCGGATAAAAAATCGTCGCCAACAACGGTTGCGATACCTCAGCATCTAATTTCACGCCACCATCTATATAATCTTGTAGGCTGTGTTTGTTTTCAAAAACAATCAGCGCGCCCGTTCCTTGTTGTGAAAGCGTCGCGGCTGTGCGTGCCACCGTTTGAATGACAGCAAGTCGCCCTGCGTCAATTGCGTTACCCTGCCGTTCCCAAAAGCGCAATCGTGTAATCTGCTCGATATACTCAGGGCGGCCAAGTGACTCCAAGAGTCGGCGGAGCTCCGATTGAAAGACCACCGGTATGGCAACGACCACCGCCGGTTGCACAATATTACTGATAATCCACCCAACCATCGTCAACTGTAACACTTCGCTGATGACATACACGACCACGATAATCACAATACCGAGTACCAACCGCGGTGCACGTGACCCTTCAATTGAACGCCAAATCAAGTAGATAATCAGTGTGACGGCAAATACATCAAACCATGCACCAAATCCACTTATGAATGGATTGAGTGCCTGAATCATGCGCCCTAGATTATCGGTGAATTCGTTCATACCACTCCACGTGATCGGTCATACTGATGCATGTATTACATATTGTAGTTGAGATGGATGACATACACAACACCTTGATAGGCACCAGGCAGTTGGTACGATAGTCTCATCGGCAACAGGCGCTTACGCCTTGCGCGAACGTGCGCCCTTGCGGCGTTGACCTAGCGGGATGCGTCGATAATCATCACCATCCATGATGATGAATTCATCGCAAATCGATCGGTCACTCATACGCGAAAAAATGCGTGGTTCAATCTCTTCGGGTCGTCGATTACTCGTAATGACCGTGGGCAACCGACCGTTGTACCGATGATTGATGATTTGGAAGAGTTTTTCACGAGCCCACGGGGTCGTATTCTCAGTCCCCAAATCATCAAGAATTAACACGGCAGCATCACGAATCATCTCAAAACGCTGGTCATATTGAATTTCACTAGAAGGACCAAACGTAGAGCGCAGATGATCGAGTAAATCGGGGACCACCGCAAACAAGACTCGATAGTGCTGTTTGAGCAACTCATTTGCAATAGCACTGGCCAAATGCGTCTTGCCAACGCCATAATTGCCGAACAAGACCAACCAGCCACTCGGGCGTTGTGCAAATTCAACTGCACGATGAAATGCGCGCTTAACACCGCGCATTTCGGTATCGAACATTTCAAAAGTCTTGTCTTGGAATGCGGCCAAATTGCTCATTTGCAGGAGTTCAGCCGCCTGACGCTGTTCACGTTCGGCTAGCTTACACCGACAGGGAATGAGCATGCCAAAGCGTGGATGCCCGAAGGGCACCGATTCTTTGTAATAGCCAACTCCACCACAATTAGGACATCGGTTCGAGGTCACTTGTATCACTCCCTCGGCGGAACAAATCGCCGTACGCACCGCTCACATACCGCTCGGCATCAATGGCCGCCTGTTCACCAGTTGACGTATGTGCCTGCCGATTACCACGGCCCTGACTTGACCAACGGTGCAGAATTTTGGCGACATAGCGCCACGAACGCACATTCGCTACCACCGCTTCGCGCATGGCCTCTTCAATCCACCCGTGTGGGTATCGTTGGGCGGCAAGGTGCAATTCTGCGACGATGAATGGTGTCACCACCCCGAGGTGTTGTTCATACAGCGTCACCAACGATGGAGCATCTTTGACGACCGCAGGTTCATCTACCGTTGCCACATCATGTGTTTCGGCCCATGTCTCATTTGCGGCAGTCCGGACCAAGTACCAATTAATCGCACGTCCATGCTTGTCCGCTTGAACCACATGCAACAGTGACCCTCGGCGTACGGCGGCTGCGAGCCCCTCTGCTAACACATCTTCCACGCTACTATGGGGCGCAACCACTGTTAAACTCTGACGAATGAGCGGATCAGCCACCAGCATATCCCAACTCACACGCCGCGGTTGACTCCGTTGTTGGACAACCAATGCACATAGATGCAGTGTCACTTTTAATTCGATAATGTTTGTGATATGCACCAAGTACCGTTCAACAAAGTCGGGCGGTAATGGGACAAGCCCTTGACGCACTGTCGATCCAGCGGCCATCTGTTAGTACCCTTCGGGTGAACGATAGGTCAAATCGGAGAAACGCGTTGTTGCCGGGTCAAAGCGCATGTTTACCACACCGACCGGACCATTACGGTGCTTCGCAATGTGAATCTCAGCGATACCCTTTTTGTCGCTCTCTTTATTGTACAACTCATCACGATAAATGAACATCACAATATCGGCGTCTTGCTCAATCGAACCAGATTCACGCAAGTCACTCAACATAGGCACATGGCTTTGGCGCCCCTCAACCGCACGTGACAACTGCGACAATGCGATGACGGGTACATTTAATTCACGGGCGAGCGCTTTGAGCCCCCGCGAAATTTCACCGACCTCTTGTACGCGGTTCTCTTTGCCACGCCCTGACATCAACTGCAAGTAGTCAATGATGATTAAGTCACACCCTTGCTGTGACTGCAACCGTCGCGCCTTACTGCGTAATTCCATGATGCTAATGCCCGGCGTATCTTCGATGTAGATGGGGGCCTGTGCGAGGCGTCCCATCGCATCAAACACAACTTTCAGCTGTTGGTCGGGAACTTGGCCCAAACGCAGACGATGCGTGTCTATCTGCGTTTCCATTGAGATAAGACGTTGCACCAGCTGTTCACGACCCATTTCAAGACTAAATACGGCCACCGTGTTGGCATAATACATCGCCACATTATAGGCAATACTCATGGCAAACGATGTCTTGCCGGTACCAGGACGTGCCGCCAGAATAATCAGGTCAGAGCGTTGCAACCCACCGGTAATCTGATCAAAATCACGATACCCGGTCTGCACACCCATGACTTCGCCACGGTGCTCCTGCAGATAATTAAGCTGTTCATAATAGGCATCAACCACCTGTGAAATATGCACAAAGTCTTGGGACGTACGCTTTTGGGCAATGTCAAAGAGCAACGCTTCGGCTTTGTCGATTGTCTCGTCAATTTCGTTTTGTTCGTCGTACCCTAATGCGGCAATCTGGGCACCCGTGTTGATGAGTCGACGCAAAATAGCCGTGCGTTCAACTGCGCGTGCATAAAACTCAATGTGATACGACGTCGGAACCGTCTCGACCAATTCACTCAAGTAGACGACACCACCAACAAGCTCTAGATGACCTCGACGACGCAACTCCTCGGCAACTGTGCGCGTATCGGGGGGCACCCGATTATTAAAACACTGCACCATCGCCTCAAATATTTGTCCATGACGCTCCAAATAGAAATACTCGGTTTTGAGCCACGACGCCACTGCCGCAAGCGCGTCACGATTGAGCAAAATCGAGCCAAGTGTGGCACGCTCTGCATCAATGTTATTGGGGAGCGTTGGTTGTGTCATGGTGCGTCAACCCCTTGTAGATGGAAGTGAGACTGTGGCATCGGTAACAAATGTACCACCACAGCCTCACTATGAGAACCTGTACGTGCTCGGCCACACCAAAACTTAGGCGTTGCCCTCAGCAGCGTTGACAACAACCTTGACCTCGGCAATCACGCCAGTCATGACGCGATAATGCACTACGAAGTCACCAATGCGCTTGATTGGTTCGTCAAGCTCGATGCGACGACGATCAATCTCGACGCCCAACGCAGCATGCAACTTGTCAGCAATGTCACTGGCCGTTACCGAACCAAACAAGCGGTCGTTCTCACCGACACGCTCAACAAACGTCAAGGTCACACCAGCCATGCGCTGTGCCAATACCTGCGCCTCTTGACGCATGACAGCCTCACGCTTGCGCTGTGCTGACAAACGCTCTTCGGCCTGCTTAATTGCACCGCGAGTCGCAATGACTGCCATGCCTTGAGGCAACAAATAGTTACGTCCATACCCACCGGATACTTCTTTGATGTCACCGGCTACGCCAAGATGCTCGACATCCTTGGTTAGCAATACCTTCATCTTCGTCGCCACAATCGGCTCCTTAATCGGTCACGCAACACCGTGCATTTGTTACGTCTGTGTCGCATGCATGTGGGCGCATCGCACCCGTTACAAAACGTGCTTATGACATACTACCACAGCGCTGGGCAAGGGTCAAACCATTTTTGCACTGAGTTACGGAGTTGTCATCTCGTCATGGCCACAACGGATGTCGCATCAACCATGCAATCTGCATGTCATGCGTTGGCATATCGGCAGCACCATCGATCAGTGCATCATGCAGTGCCTGCAACAATCGTCCGATATTTGCTCCTTTGGGGAGACCCAAAGCGACCAAATCATCACCACGTACCATCAGCGTCCCCATTGTCGCCTGTGCCGTATCGGCCCGTTGCACCAGCGCTGCTAACTGCGGTTCGAAGGCGGCAACATGCGTCAGCAGAAGTCGATCAAATGCCCGCAGATAGGCCACAACCTGGCTCGTTGGGCGCCGTTGCAACCAGCGCCACTGCCGGCGCGTCTGGCGTAACGTTACGATGCCTCGCAGTGACTTGGGCGCCTCGTGCCAGCGCGCCATGAATTGTATCAACGGCGCCAACGGAGCAGACCATAGCACAGCAATGATGCGCCAAGCACTGGGGAGCTGTTGCACATGCGGCGAAAGCCGTTGCACGAACACCGGATCAATTTGATTGAGTACACCCCACCGGCGTAATACCGTCCATGCAACATGGGGATGCACTTCATCGAGGATGCGCTGGATTTCGTTTATCCATCGCTGGCGTGACACGTGCCTAATCACCTGCGCATCAACGGCCCATCGAATCGCCTGGCGCGTCGTTTCATCCATATGTAGATGCAACCGTGCCATGAATCGCGCTAACCGTACCAGTCGTGTCGGATCATCGATCAAACTCATCGGATGAAGAATGCGTGCACGACGATGGAGCAAATCATCACGACCAGCAAACGGATCATAGAGCGGCATGGTCTGGTCAGGCTGATAAGCGATTGCCATCGCATTAATGGTCAAATCACGCCGACCCAAATCACGGACGATGGATGTAGCCGGATAGACCACTGGCAGTGCACCGGGATGGGTGTATGTTTCTGTACGCAACGGCACGATATCGATGGACGAAATACCTGTCGCCACAATCACATGTGCCGGCATAGCCAGCGTTGCGGTGTCGAAGAGACTACGTTGAATAATCGTCGTGTCTAACTGCTGTGCAATGGCCGGGCCGATTACCGCCATGTCACCGTTCATGGCCACATCCAAATCGGTGATGGGCTCTGATTGCAACACACTCCGCACTGCCCCACCGACCACAAAGAGTTGTGCGTTGTGCTGCCGTGCAATCGTCGCAATCTGTGCCAACACATCGGCAAGGGCATCGGGCAACGACTGTCGCACATGCAACCACGCGATTGCATCAGTCGCATCAGTCTCAACCACGGCATAGGCATATCCAGCCGCGACGCGCGTAACACGACCGGTCGGCGTATACACCGACATACGTCGCGTCGGTAACTGCCATAGACACTGTGCCAACGACATCTCACCAAATCCAATTGCAATGGCATGGGTGAGTGTGGCCTCATCAACAACGCCAATGAGCACACCACGTGCATCAGCAACACATGCCACGCCTTGTGCCGGCATAGCAATGCGTGCCTCGCCGATTGTACATGGGAGCTGTATCGTTGCCGTGATGTTCATTGCGCGTGCGTGTGTCTCCATTGCTGTACTATGCGCCGGTTGTGTGTGTATATCATGTATGCTACCATTGAATTGCATCTTCTCCATTCACCATGCTATAATAGAATGCTATATTGTTTGTTTGGTATGATCGAACAACGAAGGGGAGTGTAGGCATGGAGGGCAAGCAAATTTCCTTTGGCACCACTGGGTTCGAGGAGCTTCTTGAACAACTCCGTGATGCGGGCGAACCACAAGATATTGCGTGGTTAGCTGAACGCTACATCGAGATCCTACGCGCACAGGCTCAAACGGAGGAACAAGAATGACCACTCAGCTCCCATTCTTAGGGACGCCTGCCGAGCGCGCATTGGCAGAGCAAATACATGAAGTGCTGCGTCTGCAAGCGCGCTTTTATGCCAAAGAGGCGCCTATTCGGCAGTCGCTCAAAAATATCATAAGCTACTTTGCAGCACGTCGTGGCGGTGACGAAACAAGCGTCACCCAAGAGATTGTGGCTGCGCTCAACGCCAATCAAGACATATTTGCACAGGCGATTACCGATGACGACGAATTTGTTATCACCACGAGCGTACACGGCAAATATGTTCCGCTTGCGTTTGATCGTGCGCACAGTTTGGCCAACCGCATGTACGAACCCGAGAACCCGTTGCCCGTTGATGATATCAGTGTGGTCTTTACCACCAATCGTCCGACGGTGCCAACCATTGAGCCCGTCTACATCTCCGACTACTGGTTGCATGGCGCAACAAGCAGCGAAACAATGTCGATTGATGACATGCCAGACATAGAGATCGTCAGCGATGCGCCCATACCGGATGATATAATTATTGGGAGTCAACCCAAAGTCAAAACCGTTAATCCACGCGATGCGATGCGCATTAACTTGCCACAAGGGATTAGCATTGACTTGGCGCAACCAACCCCGAATATCATGCAACAGCACGGCGATGCCATCATCTCGGCATTACGTGGCACCATCGAGAAGGACTCTCTCAAGCGGATTGCCGTGTTCGGCAATCAAGTGGCACTCGAACGCGACGTACGCACCTTCAGCAAAAATGAAATCCGCCAAATTACCGACTACATTGAGAATGAAGTCAGTAATCCCGTGACGGACAGTGATATTTTGCAGAACGTGATTCGCGTGAGTAACCGCGCAGTCGATTTTGAACGGCAACGATTCGCCCTCAACTTCCGCCTCCTCAAAGACCTTGAGTTTGTCGGCGTAAATGGCGCAAATTTGTGGGCAACGCGCAAGCTTCTCGATAAAATTGGCGCCAACAAGCGTATCAAAGCGGCTGACATGGGGGCACTCGTCCTCCACCTCGAAGAGGGCTTCGATGACAGTGTCAATGTGAACTCTGTCGAAAGCATTCAAGCCAAGGGCAGTGTGAGCCATACACTGACCTACTTTGAATGGGAGTACGGTATCCTGCCCTTGACGAAAGCATTAGCCGCCGTATTACCAGAACCCGTGATTAATCGACAGAGTGCTGCCGTGGTGACGTTTGATGTGCCACAAGCAAACTACTCGTTCGTGATTAACGTACGCTTCCCGGCTGGTGCACGTGGCGGTTGGCTCCAGGGGTTTGATGAATTCTTTCAATCAATGCTGGTACCGGGCGCACTCATCACCATCAGTCGTACCAATCAACCGAATGTGATTAACATTAGTTACGGCGAAGCCGAAGATCGCATTGAATCGCTGTTGGTCGTCGAAGAAGGCAAGAAGAAGAGTAAGTTCATCTTTGCGGAGCGTTCCTTCAACTGTATTGTCGACGATGACGTGCTACCCACCGTCAGCAATGTGGGGCGCATTCGTCGTATCAAGTTCTTCGAGCTCAGCGAACGCAAGAACTTGGAGGCATTGGTCGAGGCTATTTTCGTCGGATTCGGCGAAAAAGCAGGTACGAAGCAAGAGCCGCTCTACCAAATTGAGTTCGAACAGCTCTTCAACCTGTTGACCATTTACCGTAGCGTGTCGCGTAATTATCTACTCCACATCTTGCACGAACACGCCGAATGTCGTTTGGTCAATAGTGCGGCCGGCCTGTGGGAGTGCAAGGTTAACGTCGCCGTCCCTGAGCGTGGCAACACCAGCTTCGGGTATGATGACGAAGACGAGGAATAACGCACTCCAACGACTGATTCAACACATCAACGAGGGGCTGAGCACGTGCTCATCCCCTCGTTATTATCCTGTATCAAGGATGCGCGTAAGGGACCTGTATGTCAACACCAACCACATTGACGGCCACGCTGCAACAACTCCGTCAACCACAACACGTCAATCGAGCACGACTCAAAGTCCTTACTGATTTGCGTGAACGCGACCATCCGGTCTTCTGGCACGACTGGCAATTAATCCCGCGCGAGGCACGCGTGCGCATCATCACGTTGATGAATGAAATCAGCGAAGAAAATCTCGAACTCGACTTTCGTCCTATTATGCGTTGGGCACTTGCAGACGACGACGCGGAAGTACGTCGTCGTGCCATTGATGGCCTCAGCGAAGAAGAGCATCCACGCATCATCGAACCACTCCTGCACTGCCTGATGCATGATCCCGACGACGGCGTGCGTAGCTCAGCGGCGATGAGCTTGGGGCGCTTTACCATACTTGCCGCCGTCGATGAGCTCAGTCCCACACACACCGAACGACTGCTGAGCGCGCTCAATTACGCACTCCTACAGCACCTCGATAAACCCGACGTCTACCGACGCATCCTTGAAAGCCTTGGTCCCGTTGCCGATGATTCCATTCGTACGCGCATAAGCCAGGCCTGGCAAAGCACGCACGCTGCGCTTCGCGAAAGTGCGCTCGTTGCCATGGGACGCAGTCAAGACAACAGTTGGCTACCGATTATCCGCGCCGCACTTGATGACGGTCATGCTGCGATTCGCTATGAAGCAGCTCGTGCAGCCGGCGAATATGCCGACCAAGCCGCAATGCTTGTGCCGTTGCTCATCAACCTGACGCTCGAAGACGACATCGAAGTGGCCGGAGCAGCCATTTGGGCACTCGGTCAAATCGGCGATGAGCGCTCGGTGCGCGCACTCAAACAACTCAGTAAATCGCGCGATCAGGCAAAACGTGACGCTGCCCTGACGGCACTCGACGAAAACGGCGGCAATGATGAGTTATTCGGTGCCATTAATCCGTTCGGTACGGATGACGATGACGATGACGATCGCGACAACTAGCGTTCCAAAGGGATACCCGTATGCACTATGCACATTATCAAGACATCACGCAACCATACGACCTCGTCTGTTTATCACCACACCTTGACGATGCCGCGCTTTCGTGTGCCGGTGAGCTCCTTGCCGCACGCCACGCCGGCTTGCGCACACTTGTCATCACCGTGTGCACGTCAATTCCGCCGGTCAGCGCCACGTACAGCGCACTCGCCGTCGAGTTTCACCGTGAATGGGGTCTCGACGAAGCGCAGGCTGTTACGACGCGTCTCGGCGAAGACGGCCGTGCCATGGCGATTTTGGGCGTAGACGACGTCTGGCTCAACCTCGATGACGCCATTTACCGCATGCCTGGTCACTACAACAGCCGCGAGACGCTCTTTGCTATGCCCCATGCCAGTGATACACTCGCCGACCAACTCAGTCACATCTTGCGTGAGTTGATGCCTGTGCTTGGCCAGGCACGCTGGCTTATCCCCGCCAGAGTGGGCATGCATGTCGATCATCTCAACGTCTTTGCCGCTGCCCAGGCTGTATTGACACCTGCTACAATCAGCTTGTACGAAGAGGTACCCTACGCGCTGACACCAGAGTGGATTACACAGCGTCAGCAGATGTTCAACAGTACGATAGACCTCGTGCCCATGGGGCCATACATCGCCGCCAAAATTGCCGCTATTCACTGTTATGCAAGTCAAATGGATGCGTTATTCGGCGATGGTACCACCATGCCCGCACAAATTACTGAATATCATCGTCACCTCGGTCATGGCACTCCAGTAGAGCGTCGTTATCGGTTGATCCACTAATTGAGAAGCATATGAGCAACTTTCCCGCCATCAAATTACTTTCACCCGGTGCATCGGTGTGGGATAAGTTTTGTAATGAACACGAACACGGTCATCTGCTCCAAAGCAGTCGCTGGGGTCTTCTCAAACAACAAACTGGGTGGGACGCACACCGTCTTATCGTCAGCGATGACGAGCGTATTCGCGCAGGGGCCCAAGTCCTCACACAAAAACGGCTAGGCATTGCCATGTGCTACGTGCCACGAGGCCCGCTCTTTTGCGATGACCTGATTATCAATCACGCCCTCGTAGCTGCAATAAACCGCTACGCCAGTGATCAGAACGCCATCGCAGTTCGGTACGAACCATTTGTCACCCATGAACACCAACGCACCGCACTGTTTGACAAGGCACTCACCTACACCGAACATAGCATCGGCGAGAGCATTCAACCGCAACATACCGTCATCACGCAACTCGTTGATACCGACACTGGTAAAGCATTCTCCGATCAACAACTTCTTGCGTCATTTAGTAAAGGGCATCGCGCTGACATCAAAAAAGCCGAGCGCGATGGCGTCACTATTCGGTACGGTCGCGGTGCTGTGGATATTGCCACATTTAGTCAGTTGATGAAAGAAACTGGTGCACGGGCGAATTTTGCGGTGCATGCGCAGACGTATTACCAACATGTGTGGGATTTATTTGGCACCATTGATCATGCGACATTGATTTTGGCTGATTACAACAATCAAACCATCGCTGGTGCGCTGATTGTCGGCGGAGCAAACACCGTCAACTACTTGTATGGTGGCTCACGCGCCGAAGCCTTCCAACATGGCGCCAATCACTTGATTCAATGGAGTGCCTTGCGTTGGGCGCGCGACCACGGCTATGCCCAATATGACTTTTGGGGCATCCCCTATCGCAAAGATGAAGCGCCGGCGGGTGCGGAGCAGCCGAGCATGGCCGGCCTGATTCGCTTCAAAAAGGGCTTCGGCGGTGACGAAGTGTCGTTCATGCCGGCCTACACGCATATTCTCAAACCGACGCTCTACAACCTGGCCAAAACCCGTTTTTCGATTTAAGGACAACACCGATGGCAACTTCATCGCTCTCCGAACAACTCGCCGAGGCCCAGCGCCTGCAGGCCTACTACCAACGTGAACTCGAGCGCCAGCGCGCTATGAACGCCGAGTTACGCAAGGCCGTCGCCGAGATGGCCCGCACCTTCCAAGAGACCCTCGCCGAATCCGTGCATGCCGCCGAAACCGGCGATCTGGCCGAGGTCCGCCGCATCGCCTATGCCAATCGCAACGCCTGGCAGGCCTACTTGCAACAAATCGTGCAGGCGGCAGGGAAGAGTAGCGCATCAGAAAACGAGTAAGCGCAGGGCCAATGCCCTGCGCTTACCACTCCAACACCCCACCTAATTCATCCGTCTGCGCCGTCGACGCATGGCGTCATTATCAGCTGACGTACTGCCGGCCGGTGGCGCTTGTGGTACCGAGTACTGATCATCTGTTGGATTGTCATTGCGCGGTGCCGGTGGTGTCATTGGGCGCTCACCTTGGCCACGCGGTGGGCCAAACTGCTGATCGCGCACTGGTCGTGGCCCTTGGCGCTCGCCTTGGGGGCGATTGGGCCGATCACCTTGATTCGGCCGGGGCTGATACGGTCGGTCACCGCTCGGTGGCCCTTGGCGCTCGCCTTGATTCTGGCGGGGCTGATACGGTCGGTCACCGCTCGGTGGCCCTTGGCGCTCACCTTGACTCTGCCGGGGCTGATACGGTCGGTCACCGCTCGGTGGCCCTTGGCGTGGCCCACGGTCACCCTGCGGGCGATTGCCGCCACCTTGGCTCGGACCTCCAGGGCGACGATCATCGCGCCCACGTGGCTTGATGCGCGTGGCCGCACCCACATCGTCACTAGCGCGTTCGTCTGGTTTGTCCTCAAGAGCGGCCAAGGCTGCCAGCATGTCTGACGACTCAAACTCATCGCGGAGGAGCCGGCGTTCGCCGCGGTTGCGCTCGCGCACCACTGGAGTCACACCTTCGGCATTGCGTGTGCGTGCCATTGTGGCGACATCCTCAGTCGCCTCACGAATCGCCTCGGGTTTGAACTCTTCGTGCACACCACTAGCCGCTAACGTCACCGTCAACGTGCCACGCAGCACGTTCACACTGGTCACCTCGCCCGGACCATCAGGCGTATGCACCCAGGTGCCACGCTTGGGCATCTCGGCTTTCATTTCGATGTATTGCTCGTGCTCATAGGCCAAACAACAGAGCAAGCGCCCACATACACCGCTGATTTTGGCGGGGTTGAGGGGCAAATCTTGGTCTTTGGCCATTTTGATGGAGACGCGCGCATAATCTGGCAGAAACGACGCACAGCACAAAATGCGCCCACATGGGCCAATGCCGCCGAGTAATTTGGCCTCGTCGCGCGGGCCGATTTGACGTAATTCAATGCGGGTGCGGAACGTACGAGCCAAATCGCGTACCAAATTGCGGAAGTCGACGCGCTTGTCGGCCGTAAAATAAAACGTCAGACGCGACCCGTCGAAACTATATTCAGCCTTGACCAGACTCATCGGCAACTCGTGCTCGTCAATCTTTTCTTGACAGCGCCGAATCAACTCCTCCTGTCGGCTGTTTAACTGCTTCCAGCGCACCTCGTCTTCTTCAAACGCAGCACGCACCACCGGTTTGAGCTCGCCGACGATAGCCGATTCATCGACATCATGTGGCAATTCGGCAACACGAGCCATCTCAAGCCCACGCGCAGTTTCAACAATCACATACTGCCCAACCGTTATATCTGGGACAGCCGCAGGATCAAAATAGTATGTTTTACCGGAATCCTTAAATCGGATACCGACTACTGTTGGCATCGCACTTATCCTTTACACATCAAAACCACATCAATTATTAATGTATGAATTGTGGTTGCCATTGTAACACATCCCGCTACGCTTCTGATATAGTCACTTGACGAGGAGCTCAACTCCTACTATCATGATGACAAATAATAGTGTGTCCCCATAGATTATTTGACAAATTTGATAAGTTAGCGTATTATTCTATTTCGCTGTATGTGAGTTATCACAGGCAGCCCTATACCTTGTGCAGACAGAGAGAAGCATGCACGAACCGAGCCAATGACCAGGCATTTCAGTCGCTACCAGGCGCCAAAAGCCGGGTAGGGTGTTTTTTGCATTATCTCGACCGTTCTCGTGAGCAACTTGCCACACGCAATTGGTTACCGCCCGATATAAGCGAGGTTTCCATGTCCCCAAAAAATCACCATGTTGCGCTCCCACCTCTGATTATGCCGAACGGGCCGCGTACCGCACAACGTGCACAGCGTCACACCTTCGGTCAGGAGCGGGATGCCATTGAAGTGCCGAATCTGATTGAAACGCAGATAAAGAGTTTCGAATGGTTCCGTTCCGAGGGGTTGAAAGAACTACTCCGTGAGGTTTCACCGATTCGCGATTTCACTGACAAGAATCTTGAATTGCGTTTCGGCGATTTTAAGTTTGGTGAGCCACGCCACACAGAACACGAGTGTCGCGAGTATGATTTGACTTATTCTGCACCGTTGCGCGTCAACGTGCAGTTACGTATTTTGAGCACCGGCGAAATCAAAGAGAGCGATACATTCCTCGGCGACTTCCCGCTGATGACCGAGAACGGCACGTTTGTGATCAACGGTGCGGAGCGCGTTGTTGTCTCGCAGTTGGTCCGTTCACCGGGCGTCTATTTCAGTGCCGAAGTTGATCCGACCTCGGGGCATCATCTGCACTCCGCCAAACTCATCCCAAATCGTGGCGCCTGGCTCGAATTCGAGACCAACCGACGCAACGTCGTCTCAGTCAAGGTCGATCGCAAGCGCAAAATTCCTGTCACCGTCTTTTTGCGTGCAGTGCTTGCATGGCAAGCCGGGCCAACGGGCGAGGGGCATTGGTGTGATGACAGCGAGCTCTCCAGCCATGGTCTGAACGAGCACATTGAGCAGATGTTCGGTGCCCTCGAAGACAACAACGATATTAAGTACATTCGCACGACACTCGACAAAGACAACACGCGCAACGCTCGTGAGGCCTTGATTGAGTTGTACAAGCGCTTGCGTCCCGGCGATCCACCGACGCTTGAAAATGCGAAGAGCCTGCTTGAGTCGTACTTCTTTAGTGAGCGACGGTACGACCTTGCCAAGGTCGGGCGCTACAAACTAAACAAAAACCTCTACGAACGCAGTAACGACAACAATCCGCCGAACGAGGATATTCGCGTGTTGTTGGTGCGCGACATTTTCAAGATTATTGAATTAGTCATCGAGCTCAACAACGGTCGTGGCGATTCGGATGATATTGACCACCTCGGGAATCGTCGTGTACGCACCGTCGGCGAGTTGATTCAACAACAGTTCCGCACCGGGTTGATGCGCATGGAGCGCGTCATCAAGGAGCGCATGTCACTGTCCGAACCAGAGAGTGCCACGCCCAATCAGCTCATCAATATCCGCCCGATTTTGGCGGCTATTCGTGAGTGGTTCGGTGGGTCGCAACTTTCACAATTCATGGATCAGACCAACCCACTGGCTGAGTTGACCAACAAGCGTCGTTTGTCGGCCCTTGGTCCTGGTGGTTTGAGTCGCGATCGGGCCGGCTTCGAAGTACGTGACGTGCACCACTCGCACTACGGGCGTATTTGTCCGGTCGAGACGCCCGAAGGTCCAAACATCGGTCTTATCGGTACGATGTCAACGTTCGCCCGTGTGAACGACATGGGCTTCCTCGAGACGCCATATCGTCGCGTCTATCGTGAGCTCTTGACAGCTGCCGGCATCTTCGAAGACGCCAAAGAGGCCGCACGTGGTGCGAGCACCATCGTGGCCCCACGCGACTATCGCCACCTGATTAGCGGCGATTTGTTGTTGGCCAAGGGGAGTATGTTAGGCACGAATGGGCAAGTCGCTTCCGATGTCCAATCCCTCCTCGAATCCGTATCAACGACCATTTTGACTGGCCAGCGCCTACGTGAGGACATCGTTGATCCGAAGAGTGGGAAAGCTATTGGGCAAGAGGGTGACGATATCACTGCTGAAATGGCGCAGAAAATCGCCGCCTTGCCACTCGCACGCATCAACATTCACCCGATGGTCTCGCACGATGTCGAGTACATCACCGCAGACATGGAGGAGCGCTACACTATCGCTCAGGCTAACGCACGTGTTGATGAGTACGGGCGATTCATTGATACCAACGTCTCATGTCGCGTGCATGGTGACTTTGAAGATATGCGTATCACCAACATCGAGTATATGGACGTGTCACCCAAGCAGGTGGTGAGTGTGTCAACCGCACTTATCCCCTTCCTTGAGCATGACGATGCCAACCGCGCCTTGATGGGTTCGAACATGCAACGCCAAGCAGTGCCGTTGCTCCGCCCTGATGCCCCAATCGTTGGTACCGGCATCGAGCACTTAGCTGCCCGCGACAGCGGTCAGGTCATCGTGGCGCGCCACGATGGTGTCGTAAAGAGCGTCACAGGTGACAATATCTCCATCGAGCGTGTAGATGCTACTGGTCACCCGGTGCTCGACGAGTTCGGTAAGGTTATCACCGACGAATACCGTCTACGCAAATTTATGCGCTCAAATCAGGACACCTGTATTAATCAGCGCCCCTCCGTCCTACGCGGTCAAGCGGTCAAGCGCAATGACGTCATCGCCGATAGCTCATCCACCGATCGCGGTGAATTGGCACTTGGCCAAAACGTGTTGGTTGCCTTTATGCCGTGGGAGGGTGGTAACTTCGAAGACGCCATTCTCGTGAGCGAGCGTTTGGTCCGCGAGGACGTCTTTACCTCAATTCATATTGAGCGCTACGAAATCGAAGCCCGAGAAACCAAACTCGGACCCGAAGAGATTACCCGCGACATCCCCAACGTCGGCCCCGAAAGCCTGCGGAACCTCGACGAGCGCGGTATCATCTATATCGGTGCCGAAGTACACCCCAACGACATCTTGGTCGGCAAAATCACCCCCAAGGGCGAGACCGAGTTGACTGCTGAGGAGCGCCTCTTGCGCGCCATCTTCGGTGAGAAGGCCCGCGAGGTCAAAGACAGCTCGCTCCGCGTCCAAAACGGTGTGCGTGGCAAAGTTATCGGTGTAAAACGATTCGATCGCCAAGAGAACCCCGATGTCGATTTGTCGGTCGGTGTCAACCAGAAGGTGCAGATTTTGCTCTGTCAGAAGCGCAAAATCTCGGCCGGTGATAAGATGGCCGGTCGCCACGGCAACAAGGGTGTGGTCAGTCGCATTCTGCCCGTCGAGGACATGCCGTTCCTCGAGGATGGCACGCCCGTTGACATCATCCTGAACCCCATCGGCGTACCCAGCCGTATGAACCTCGGCCAAATTCTCGAGACACATCTCGGTTGGGCCGCTGAGCGTCTCGGTATGCGCATCGCCACACCGGTGTTCGATGGTGCCACCGAGGATGACATCCAGAATTGGTTGGGTCAGGCCGCCTTGCCACTTGACGGCAAAGTCATGTTGCACGACGGACGAACCGGCAACCAGTTCCATAATCCGGTGACTGTCGGCTACATCTACATGCTCAAGCTGGCCCACTTGGTCGAAGACAAGATTCACGCCCGCTCGACTGGCCCCTACAGTTTGGTCACGCAACAGCCGTTGGGTGGTAAAGCGCAGTTCGGTGGTCAACGCTTCGGTGAAATGGAAGTGTGGGCACTTGAGGCGTATGGCGCCGCCTACATCTTGCAAGAGATGCTCACCGTCAAGTCGGATGATGTGGTTGGTCGTGTCAAAACCTACGAAGCCATCGTCAAGGGTGAACCCATCCAAGAGGCTGGTGTCCCTGAGTCGTTCAAGGTGCTCATCAAAGAGTTGCAATCACTCGGCTTGTCGGTTGATGTCCTCTCCGAAGATGAAAAGCCAGTGCAACTCAACGACGACTCTGAGAACGATAACGTGCATCTTGACATCAACATGTCCGGCCGCGAACGCGATGAATAGTTGGGGTAGCACCCAAGGGAGTATAGAGACATGCTCGAAATCAACGATTTCAGTTCCATTCGCATCAGCTTGGCTTCTCCAGAGGCCATTCGTGGATGGTCCAAAGGTGAAGTCACCAAGCCCGAGACCATTAACTACCGCACCCTGAAGCCCGAGCGCGATGGCCTCTTCTGTGAGAAGATCTTCGGCCCAACCCGCGACTGGGAGTGCTACTGTGGCAAGTACAAGCGCGTCCGCTATCGTGGCGTCGTCTGTGACAAGTGTGGCGTCGAGGTGACTCGCTCAAAGGTCCGCCGTGAGCGCATGGGACACATCCAACTCGCTACACCGGTCAGTCACATCTGGTTTGTCAAGGGCTCACCAAGCCGTCTCAGCTTGTTGCTCGACATTACCCCGCGTAATTTGGAGCGTGTCCTCTACTTCGCTGCGTACATTGTGACCAACGTCGATGAAGAGATGCGTGCCGAAATACGCGCCGAACTTGAGGCATTCTACGACGACAAAATCGCCACCCTCGAGCGCGATGCCGATAACAAGAAGGGACAAATCGCCACCGACTTGTCCAGTGATTTGGTTGATTTCGGTCATCAACAAACTGAAAAAGCCGACTCATCCAATCGACAAATCGCCGATCTCGAAGCACAGCGT
Source organism: Chloroflexota bacterium (assembly GCA_016875555.1). Lineage (GTDB taxonomy): Bacteria > Chloroflexota > Chloroflexia > Chloroflexales > Roseiflexaceae > UBA965. Next base: position 63,362 of record VGPG01000001.1, read on the forward strand.
CGATCACTGAAGAGTGAGTACGAATCACTGCGCGAACAACTCGAAAATCGCGAAGGTGAAAAGGTCGAAGAAGACTTGCTCTTCCGCTCCCACGTCTTAGTCGAAGAAGGCCGCGCCATCCGCGAAGAGACCATCGATTTACTTGATGAGCTGTATGAGCGTGAGACGGCTCAGTTCGATGCACAAGCCCAACAAATCTCGGACAACGATCTCTTGCGGAGCGCCAGCCGCGAACAGCTCGAGCAAACTGCGCGTGCAGAACAAAACCGCATCAGCGAAAAGCGCGACCGTGATATCGACCAGATGCTTAAAGAGAAGAAGCAGAAGCTCGATGCCCTCGACGCCATTCGCATGAAACGCATCCTGAGCGAAACAGACTATCGCGATTTGCGCGATATCGCTCCTGGTGTCTTTAAAGCTGAGATGGGCGCAAGTGCCATCCGCGATCTCATCGCCCGCACCGTTGACCTCGACGGCTTGGCAACAGTGCTCCAGGATGAAATCAACAACACCAGCAATAGCCCCAAGCGCAAGAAGTTGACCAAGCGCCTGCGCGTAGTTGAAGCCTTCCGCAAGAGCGGCAACAAACCAGAGTGGATGATTATGACCGTTCTACCGGTCATCCCACCCGACTTGCGTCCCATGGTCCAACTCGACGGCGGACGCTTTGCTACCTCAGACCTCAATGATCTCTATCGTCGCGTCATTAATCGCAACAATCGCTTGAAACGATTGATGGAGCTCAATGCGCCCGATATCATCGTCCGCAACGAAAAGCGCATGCTCCAAGAGGCCGTCGATGCTCTCATCGATAACGGTCGTCGTGGGCGCGCTGTTAGCGGCAAGGGCAAACACCGTCTCAAGTCGCTCAGCGACATGTTGAAAGGCAAGCAAGGTCGCTTCCGTCAAAACTTGCTCGGTAAACGTGTCGACTACTCAGGCCGATCAGTAATCGTGGTTGGTCCAAGCCTTGAGCTGCATCAGTGTGGTCTGCCCAAAAAGATGGCACTCGAACTCTTCAAACCGTTCGTGATGCAACGCTTGGTGCAGAACAAAGTTGTCGGCAACATCAAAGCGGCGAAGAAGCTCGTTGAACGCGTCAAGCCAGAGGTCTGGGATGTACTCGAAGAAGTCATCAAAGACTACTTGGTCTTGCTCAACCGCGCGCCTTCGTTGCACCGCTTGTCAATTCAGGCCTTCGAAGCCAAACTTATTGAAGGGTCGGCTATCCAGCTCCACCCACTCGTGTGTACCGCCTTTAATGCTGACTTTGACGGTGACCAGATGGCCGTACACGTGCCGTTGTCCGTCAAAGCCCAGGAAGAAGCGCGTCTGCGCATGCTCTCCAAGTACAACATCCTCTCACCAGCCACTGGTGACCCGATTATCACGCCGTCACAGGACATTGTGCTCGGGTGCTTCTACCTCACCATCATGAATGATGGTGCCAAGGGAACTGGCAAAATCTTCACCTCAATAGAAGAAGCATTGCTTGCATACGACAAGGGGTTTGTTGACATTCAGGCGCCGATTTTTGTGCGTATGCAAGGAGTCAAGCTCCAAGGCGATAACGTCAAGGCGACCAAAGATGGCAAGAAGATTCCCGCCGAAGTGCGCAAATTGCCCGATGGTCCGAATGGCGAATCACGCATGCTACTCGAGACATCGGTTGGCCGCTTGATTTTCAATCAAGAACTACTTGCGCCATTGCAGTATCGCAATCACGAGGTCATCAAAGATAGCCTCAAGCACATCATTGCCGACTGTTACAAGTACTACACCAACGTCGATAACTTAAGCGAAGCAGACCTCAACACGATTCGCACCAAGTACCCGAATCGCCATTTCAGCGTCGAAGAATTAACACGCTACTATGGTTCGGAGCGTACCGCCGAACAGGCCGACAAAATCAAAGCCCTCGGATTCCATTACGCCATGCGTGGCGGTATGACCGTCGGCGTGCGCGACATCCAAGTACCCACCGAAAAGGTCGGTATCATCGCCCAAGCAGAATCTGAGCGTGATGCCACCCAGCGACGCTACATGCGTGGCTTGATGACCGAAGATGAGCGCTACAACAAAGTCATCAACATTTGGCGTGATGCCGGTGAAAAGATGACCAAGCAGGTCCGTGCGGTGAACGAGGTCCATGCCGAAAGTCTGGATACCGTTACCCCGAACCAAGTCAAACGCTTTAACCCGGTCTCGATGATGGTGACCTCAAAGGCCCGCGGTAACATCAACCAGTTGACGCAGCTTTCGGGCATGCGTGGGTTGATGGCCGACCCATCAGGCAAAGTCATTGAGTTGCCGATCAAATCCAACTTCCGCGAGGGGTTGTCGGTGCTCGAGTACTTCGTATCGACACACGGTGGTCGTAAGGGTCTCGCAGACACCGCGTTGCGTACCGCAGATGCCGGTTACTTGACCCGCCGTCTGATTGACGTCGCCCAAGACAACATCGTCACCATGGAAGACTGTGGGAGCACAGAGTCACTCCTGCTCCACAGCAACGATGACGACGAAGTCATGAAGCCACTTCATCAGCGCGTCATTGGTCGTGTCACCGCCGAACCAATTCATGCACTCGACGGAAGTCTCCTGCTTGATACCAATGAAGAGATTCATGAGGATGTTGCGGGCCTGTTACCCACCAACAACATTCGATATGTGCGCATCCGTACGCCACTCTACTGCCAAGCCGAATACGGTATTTGTCGTAAGTGCTACGGCCGTAACTTGGCCACCGGTAAATTGGTCGAAATCGGCGAAGCCGTCGGCATCATTGCCGCACAATCAATCGGTGAACCCGGTACACAGCTGACGTTGCGTACCTTCCACACCGGTGGTTCGGCCACGGCTGCAGACATCACACAAGGGTTACCACGTATCATCGAAATTTTCGAGGCACGTGTCAAAGCCGAAACCAAAGCCACGTTGGCCGAACAAGATGGCGTGCTTACCCAAGATAAGAACGACAACAAGCACACCTTGCGGATTGACGATGAAGGCAGTGTCAATGACGAGCAAATCATGCCCGATCATTACGTCGCCGAAGTCGAACATGGGGCACAGGTCCACAAAAACCAAGTGATTGCCCGCAGTAATCGTACGGACATCGGCGGTCAACCAATGCGTGCCCGGCAAGATGGTGTCGCCATGGTCTCAGGTCGCGTGATTAATGTGGTCGCCACATATCACGAAATCGCCGAACACACCGTGGCCATAACTGCCCGCCTGCGCAAGGGTCTCGATAGTGGCAACCACGTCTATGTCGGCCAGTTCTTGACCGAGGGTGCCGCCCACCCACAAGAGCTCCTTGAGCTCCAAGGACGCGACGTGTTGCAGAACTACCTGGTCAAGGAAGCCCAAAAGGTCTACCGTAGCCAAGGTGTGGACATTGACGATAAGCACATCGAAGTCATCATCCGCCAAATGCTCCGCCGCGTGCGTATCGCCGATCCAGGTGACACACACTATCTGCACGGCGAGACCGTCGACCAGGTCGAGTTGATGCGCGTTAACGCTGAAGTCTGGTCACAAGGTGGTATGCCTGCCGTAGCAACGTCACATCTGCTCGGTATCACCCGCGCCTCGTTGACCACGGATAGTTTCTTGTCGGCTGCATCGTTCCAAGAGACCACTCGTGTCTTGACCGAAGCCGCTATCACCGGCAAGATTGACTACTTGCGTGGTCTCAAAGAGAACGTGGTCATCGGTAAGCTTATTCCTGCCGGTACTGGTGCCGAAGAGCGCCGCCGTATCGCCATCAAAGCCGAAGAGGATGCCGCCAAGCAGGTTGCCGCATCAACCCATGATGCCGTTGCCGTTGCCGAAGCACCAACCACCAAAGATCCCGAGAATGAGCCAGTCATGGTAGCAACCCTCCGCACGCCCACCATGAGCGACGAAGAGTTGGCTGCACGCCAAATGGCTGAAGCACTCCGCAAGGATTTACCTCCGCAATAATAAGGTCAACTAATCCCATCTCCGTATACCACAAACGCCCCCAAGATTCATCATCTTGGGGGCGTTTGTGATGGATACCTCACTTAAAACCGCTTTACCACCTCTTCGGCAAACTGTGCCACCCGCTCACGTTCGTACGCCACTCGTGGCAAATATGCGATGATGTAATCGGCTCCGGCATCTACCAGTTGCCCGACTCGCTCACGTACTTGCTCGGGCGTACCTACAAATGTCGCCTTACGGAAATCCTCAAGGCTCGCCTTGCCACGCGCTTTGGCAGTCGCACGTTCAGGATCCTCACCCGGATTAATCATAAAGACGTTAAGGTTTGTGCTCTTTGCAATGGTCGCATAATCGCGGCCGAGTACATCACAGTGCTCCTTGAGCACGGCCAATTTTTGACGGACAGTCTCGGGATTGCCACCACCCACATTACATGCCTGTCCGTACTTCGCTACCAACTTTAACGTCACTTTTTCGCCACCACCGCCCAACCACAATGGTATATGCGGCGACTGAATGCCTTTGGGCTCATTAATTGGACCATCAATCGAATAGAATTTGCCCTTATACACCGGCTTTTCTTCGGTCCACATTTTGACAATGATTTCGACGGCCTCGCGGAACGCACGCATACGCTCGGGGACATCGGGGAACCCGTAGCCGTACGCACGCCATTCATGCTCATACCACCCTGCGCCCAATCCGCACAACAACCGACCAGCACTCATCACATCAATCGTTGACACAATTTTGGCCAGGAGTGCCGGGTTGCGATACCCATTACACGTCACCATCTGACCAATCTTGATAGAACGCGTATCACGTGCGAGACCAGCCGTGATTGACCAACACTCAAATGTCGTCTCCATCTCAGGGGTTGGTACCGTATGAAAATGATCGTACACCCAAATTGAATCAAACCCGGCCTGCTCTGCATCACGACCAACTGCGGTCATCGCCTCGTACTGCGCTAATGGATCGCGAATCTCGACAAGATCCATACGCCAACCTTGTGGCACAAAGACTCCGAACTTCACACTCATGGACTTACTCCTTGTTCAAGTTAGAAGTTACACGTATTGGAAATTACATCTTCTGGGGCACAATCGTACAATAGCACAATTTTTGCTTTTTTTGTGCATCAAAACTCATTCTTCCGGCACGAATACCGGAATAGATGTGCACACCCGCACGGCCCTATGTCGTGTATGCACAAAAACCCCGCTCTGTACCGGCACATTCGGTACAGAGCGGGATGAATACGCGAACCATCTACGTCAACGATACCTCACATGCACCACCGACACAGGCCAGCTCTTGCGCCGCATTCGTGAGGTCACTCTCCTCGTAGCGCCATACTTTACTGAAGTCAATCTCCGGGAAGGTTGCTGCCAACTTCTCGTACTCTTCCTTGGTGACTTCAACGTATGGCATTTGTGCATATTGAGCATCAAAAGTTGGCAAGAACGACATACCACCTACTTGCTCACGATGCTCCCATACCCACTTCATCACATCAAGCACCTCTTCGGGGCGATAGGTGATGGTCACCGATGGGTTGTGTTCGGTCCAGAAGAGCTTGTTCTGCAACCAGAACTCACACTGCTGAATTGCACTCACATCACCACGAGTGATGGAACCATCTGGTGACTTCATGGGGAAGTGAACGACCCAAGTCGTTGCGTTATCCACTGTCTGGCCATTCTCGGGATCCATCGGCACGCCGGCATCACGCAACACCTTGAAGATGGGCGAATGGACCGAGACGCGCACATTACGGATATAGTATGGCGCCCACCGTGGGTGCAAACCACTGGCACAATTCAACAACTGCGATGAATTACCGCTGGGCTTGACACAGGTGATTGAGGCCGATTGGTTGATGCCCAACTTGCTGGCAACATCACGGTTCACCTCAATTGACACTTCACGCAACTGGCGCTTGAACTGCGCATCTTGGGCGGCAACACTGTCCATTTGGCCAGTGATATCAACACCCAACAAACGCTCTTCTTCACAGTTCTTCTGCCACTGAGGGCGCAATCCGGGGAAGTTGGTAGCCAACGACTGAATTGAACCGATGATGGTGGCAACTTCGACCTTCTCACGCAATGTCTCATACGTGTCATCGGCACGTGCCACTGCCGCGGTCAAGTTACAGAACTGCCATGGGCGCAAGTTAATTTCACCACACGGGTTGGTGCCGAATTCGGCTTCTTTACGTCGGGCCGGCTTCATCGTGTTGGCACCTTCACGGTTGAAGATACCAGGCTCACCACGACCCGAATCGACCATCTCCATGAACTGGTGAATGAATTCGTGCTGTGTCAACCCGCCAACCGGCCATACCGCCGAATTGTTGGCGTTCCAACGATGGCTGTTCTCACGCTCGAAATCGCCACTCTTTGACTGCAACAGCTCCTGATCATCCGGATCAAACAGCGAAATCATCGCCGTACGACGTACACCGCCTGATACCGCTGCGTTACCTACCACACACATCATGTCGTGTGCATCAATCGGTCGCAAGAACGAACCCTGGCGAGAGAAGATCTTTCGACGCATGAAATCAAGCGTGACACGGAGTGGCTCAGGACCTGAGGCACGACCACCCTTGATGCGCAATGCGGTACCGGCTGGACGCAACAACGACAAGTCGAAGTGCACATCGCCACCATCCCACCATGTCTGCAAGCCGAAGCGCAATGCGTCAGCCCAACCCTCTGCAGAGTCCTCTACCACGTACGTCACTGGGGCCAAACCCTTCTGACGTTTGATACGTGGGAAATTCTCGACATACTTGCTCTCAACCGAATATCCGACACCACACCCAGCCATCGAAATAATCAATGCCTCAACAAATGAGTCGATACTCTCTACTGGCTGATAACTGCAGTTGTAGATTGCAATATTGTTGCGTCTGGCCGCTGGACCGGCCATAGCCAACAACCGCATGGATGGCATCGCACGCATCTCCAAAACGGCCTTGCGCACACGCTCATACGTCTCACGAGGCAAACGATCGCCTGCCAACTCGTACAAGTAGTCAACGGATCGGTCAACTGTCTCGATCCATGTCTCACGGCGCCCTAACTCGTAGTTGAACCGTGAATACTTGTCGAAAAACTGAAACTTCTGCAACGCAGTAGGAAAGTATTTGTCCGATGCCGCAAACGCCGCTCGCACTTCTTCAGGAATTGGCCGACGCTCGCGCTCTTTGGCACGCTCTGCACGATACAAAATATATCGCTTGGCCGCCTCAAACTCACCTGCTGCCTGCAGTACCATCTCAACGATGTCCTGCACATCTTCAACTGTTGGCGTACCACGCGTTGACTTCGCTGCCACAATATTAACAACACGTCTGGTTAATTCGTGTACTGAAGTACTCGGCTCACGTCCAAAGCTTTGGAAACAACGCATAATCGCATTCTCAATACGATTTGCGTCAAATGTGACTTGTCGACCATCGCGCTTGAAGATTGTCTGCGGTACCTGAATACCACTTTCTTGCGATGATGCTGAATCCGACGATACCATCGTCTCTTCTAAGGTCATGATCACCCTCCCCAGAGATTACAAATACATGACACGAATACCGCTTATTATCCCTCTCAGACGCCATTTCACACCACCTACACACCTTAATACTACACAGTGTAATGGTATTTTGTGGTGAACAAACGAGGGCTAAAATACTTCATTTCAGCCCAGAAACACAACATATAGTGGTGTCTGCGTGGGAGAGGTAACTAAATAGCGTACAGGTATGCTAACATAGCGAGCGTTGTCTGTCAAGCAGTTTTCATAGAAGAATTAATTCACCGAGACCGAAGAGATTATTGACATTGGTCCTGAGTTACGTTAACATTCCAACTTACGAATACCAAAATTGTAGGCGTACTCATACCCGTGTGTACACGTGGATATCAGGTTCAAACTGCGTTTTGGAGTAGTTCGCAACAGGTTCTCAATCAAACAGGAGAAGAGATCGTGAAGAAGCAGCACATTTTGCGTCGTGCCGCAATTCTCTTTGTCGCTGCCGTGGTTGCGCCGATGATTGCTGCGTGTGGTGGTTCAGCCGCCACCGAGCCACAAGTCATCCGCGAGACGGTTGTGGTCAAAGAGACGAGTGCCCCTATCGTCGAGACGGTCGTCGTCAAGGAAGAAGTTGAAGTCGCCAAGGACACGTCCTTCACCACCCCTCACCCAATTTTGGGTGATGTAAAGGTTCGTCAGGCAATTGCTCACTGTGTCAATCGACCAGAGTTGATCAAGTCGGTCTATCCGTTCTTGACTGACGAGCAACAACAGGGTTTGTTGATGGACACCTTCTTGCCCAAGAGTCACTGGGCTGCCAACAACACCAGCATTGTCAGCTACCCATTCGATCCAGAGAAGGGTATGGCATTGTTGAAGGAAGCCGGTTGGGAAGAGGGCTTTAATGCCGACGGCTTGCCGTTGTTCCTCAAGTTCACCACCACCAATGCTGCCTTCCGTCAAACATGGGCAACCGTGCTTGAGCAGCAGTTGAAAGACAACTGTGGCATCGCGATTTCACGCACCCATGCCCCAGGCTCATGGTGGTTCGGTGACACCACAGGTTTGTCACGCCGCGACTTCGAGTTGGGTGCCTTCGCATGGGTCGGTCAGACCGATCCAGGCGGTATCTCACTCTACGCCTGTAACCAGATTCCACTGCCCAGCAACAACTGGGAGGGTCAGAACTACATGGGTTGGTGTAACGAGACGGCCAGCAAGGCCATCATCGCCGCCAACAACACCTTGGACAAGGCCGAGCGCGTCAAGCAGTACGCCATCGTCCAAGAAGAGTTCACCAAAGACATGGTCAGCTTGCCACTCTTCAATCGCTTGGAGGCCGCCGCTGCCAACAAGAACTTGAAGAACTTCAAGCCAAACCCAACCGAATACTACACCTGGAACGTCGAGGAGTGGGAGCTCGCAGGTAAGGACACCGTCGTGTTGGCCTTCACCCAGGAGCCAGCATCACTCTACACGTTGGTTGAGAGCGCCGCTGTGGCCACCACCGCCGCTGGCTTGCTCAGCGCCCGTGGCGTCACCAGCCTCGACTACGACTACCAAGCCGTTGGTATGACTAAGTTGCCATCAATCGGCGACGGTGCCACCAATGAAGATGTCGAAGTCAAGGCCGGCGACATGGTGTGGACCACCTCAGGCGAGGCAGTAGCCTTAGCCGAGGGTGTTGAAGTCACCAATGCGGCTGGTGAGACCGTCGTGTGGGACGGCAGCAGTGCATTGACCATGAAGAAACTGACCGTCAGCTTCGAGATGAAGCCCGGCATGAAGTGGCAAGATGGCATCCCAGTCAGCAAGGCTGACTACGAGCTCGGCTACAAGGTATCATGTGACCCTGAGTCAGGTGCCACCACCTTCACCTTCTGTGATTCAGTTGCCACCTTCACCCAGGAGAGCGACACCAAGCAGACCTTGGTATTCCACCCTGGCGTGCAGTGGCCAACCTTCTACACCGGTGGCTTCGGTGCATCACCAGCCCACCAGGTCATCGAGAGTGATGGACCATACAAGGGTAAGAAGTTGGCAGAGGTCCCAGCCAAGGATTGGCCAACCTTGCCAGAAGTCGCCGAGAAGCCATTGAGCACCGGACCATACAAGATCGTCTCATGGGAGAAGGGTCAGAAGATGGTATTCGAGGCCAATGAGAACTACTACGGCAATGCCCCCAAGATCAAGAACTTGGTCATCCAGTTCTATGAGGACACCAATGCCGCAGTGGCTGCGCTCTTGACCGGTAACGTGGATGTCGTCGGTACCGAGACCCTTGGTGCCGGTGCCGAGGTTGAGACAGTCGTCAAGGCCGCCGAAGAAGGCAAGTTGCAAGTCCAGACGTTGGCCAGCCCAACCTGGGAGCACATTGACTTCAACCTCTTCATCAAGTAATTTGTTGGTGCATACCCCCAATCAGCCTGTGCTGATTGGGGGTATTTGGTCAAAATACCCCTTGTTTATTCCATGATTTAACTCACAATAGTTGGGAGCCGCTATCGTGGCGACATTCCTTATCCGCCGCCTCATCCAAATGGTCATCGTGCTGCTTGCATCGGCGATTGTGTCGTATGCCCTCCTTTATTTAGCACCGGGCGGTCCAACTACCGGACTACGCCAAATTCAACAAGGTGGACGCAACTCGATTACCGCCGAAGATATCGCACGTATCAAGGCCCGCTTTGAGCTTGATTTATTTTTGCCGTATCGCTTTACGCGCTGGCTCGCTGGCTTCCCAAGTGGTCCAATTACCATTGGTGGTCAAACCTTTTTTGCCGATACTCCGGCAGGCTGTGCAATTCCTGGCCAAGTCCGATTACGCTATCCCGATGGCACCTCAGAAATCATCGAAGAAGGGTGTGAGGAGTACGTCACGTTCGCCGATTTGGCCGATCGCCGTACAAGCCGAGGGATTATTTTCGGCGATTTCGGCAACTCACAAGTCATCTTGCGCGATCGCCCGATTTCTGTCCTGATTGAGAGTCGACTCCCATACACCCTCCAGCTGATGGGTGCTGCGCTCTTCATCTCCATTCTGATTGGCGTTCCTCTGGGTATTTATTCTGCCGTACGCCAGTATTCTCGCTTTGACTACGTCATGACCACCGTGTCGTTCGTGGGCTCATCGCTCCCCACATTCGTTATCGGTATCATTTGTATATTAATCTTTGCGATTGCCGCAAAAGAAGCAGGGCTCCCGTATTTACCACCAGGAAGTGCCGTTGCACTCAGTGATTACACCGTACCGTGGATTGGCACCGTTGAATCTGAGTCCACCCTCGACCGCCTGTTGCACTTCATCATGCCCTGTGGTGTCCTCGTATTTGTAAACATTGCCGGCTACAGTCGATTCATTCGCTCAGGCATGCTCGAGGTGCTCCGACTTGACTACGTGCGCACGGCCCGTTCCAAAGGTTTGCGCGAACGCACGGTCGTGCTCAAACACGCACTGCGTAATGCAATTCTGCCATTCATCACCCTGCTTGCAGGAGTCTTTGCGGAACTATTCGGCGGAGCAGCTATCACCGAGGCCATTTTCAACTGGCCTGGCTTAGGCCGCCTATTGGTTGACTCCATCGAGCGCACTGACTACACTGTTGCCATGTCACTCACCATGGTAAGCATCTTTCTGTTGTTGCTCGGCTATCTCATCACTGACATTCTCTATAGCGTGCTTGACCCACGCATTCGATTGTCGTAGAGGGGCTCATCATGACTACACCTGCACGCACACGCCCCGCAAGTCAATGGCAACTCATTGTTCGGCGCTTCACCAAGCATCGCGTTGCAATGTTTTGTTTGTACATCCTCATTAGCCTGTATCTCGTCTCCATGCTTGCACCATACATTGCTCCGTATCCACGCGATGAAATTTCGCTCGATCGTTCGTATGTCACCCCCATGCAAACCTCCAAAATAGGCACGTTCCACGTATTAGGTACCGACCATATCGGTCGTGACTTCTTCACGCGACTCATCTATGCCGCCCGCGTATCATTAACGACCGCACTGACCGTCGTCACAATTAGCACCATCATTGGGGTCACCGTTGGTCTCATCGCCGGTTATTTTGGTGGATGGGTTGACAATCTCGTCACACGATTTATCGAATTTATTTCCACATTCCCAACATTTACGCTGCTCCTTATTGCGGGTTCGATTATTTTGCAGAGCGAACAAGCAATACCCATTCCCGAAATACTAACCAAAATCTTCTCATTCTTGATGGCCATCAACGAACGCGAAGCACGGCAAGTTGTCATGATTGTCGTCATTTTCGTCTTGTTGGGGTGGACAGGTGTGGCACGCTTTGTACGTGGGATGGTATTATCCATCCGCGAACAGCTCTACGTGGAGTCGTCGCGAGCACTTGGTGGTTCTCACATCCACAACATGCTCACACACGTGCTGCCAAACGCCATGCCACCCATCATCGTTGCATACACACTTGGCCTGAGTGGCACCCTCGTTTCGGAGTCAGCACTCAGCTTCTTGGGATTCGGCATTCAAGATCCAACGCCAAGCTGGGGTAACATGCTCTCGTTCGCCAACAGCTATATGTTTAATTACCCGTGGATGCCGCTCGTACCTACCCTACCCATCCTCGTCTGTTCACTCGCAATCAACTATGTCGGTGACGGTCTGCGCGATGCCCTTGATCCACGCGTCCAAACCGAAGTGCGCCGCGAACAGCGCGATGCACTCTTAGCCGCCATCCGTGAGCGGAGTAAATCATGAGTACACAACCACTTCTTACTGTCCAGAGTCTCAAGACCTACTTCTTTACGCCAAATGGTGTCGTTCAAGCTGTTGATGGCATTGACCTGCATCTGATGCCCGGTGAGACGCTCGGTATTGTCGGCGAATCGGGCTCCGGCAAAAGTGTTACCTCGCTCTCGATTATGCGCCTCATCTCCGACCCCGGCGAAATCGTTGAAGGGTCTATTGTCTTTGATGGCGTCAATCTGCTCGAATTGCCCGAAGAAGTCATGCGCACCTACCGCGGCAACCGCATCTCGATGATCTTTCAACAACCGACATCGTGCCTCAACCCGGTGTATACGGTAGGTTCACAAATCACTGAAACGCTACAGATCCACCAAAACCTGACGCCCGAAGAGGCCCGAAAACGCGCCGTCGAGCTCCTCAAACTCGTGCGCCTGCCTGACGCCGAACAACGCATGAACTCATACCCACACGAGATTTCGGGTGGCCAAGCACAACGCATCATGATTGCCATGGCACTCGCCTGTAACCCGGCGCTGCTCATCGCCGATGAGCCGACCACTGCACTTGATGTGACCATTCAAGCCCAGATTCTTGAGTTGATGCGTGAGCTACGCAACACGATAAGCACTGCCATCATTCTCATCACGCATGACCTCGGTGTAATTGCCGAGATGGCCGATCGTGTCAATGTCATGTACGCCGGGCAAGTAGTCGAGTCAGCCACAGTGCACCAGCTTTTTGATGCGCCGTTACATCCGTACTCAACGGCACTCCTCAATTCGATGCCGATATTAGGTGCAGAAAATGGTCGGATGCTCGAATCCATTGAAGGCACAGTGCCGATGATGATTAATCCACCAATCGGTTGTCGCTTTGCCGAACGCTGTAGCAAACGCTTTGAGCGCTGTGACAAGGCACCACCCCTTACCACTCACGAAGGCCGTCAGGTTCGCTGCTGGCTCTACGCCACCGATGGAGCACCAAGTTTATGAGCCACGCACTCCTTGAGGTCAAAAACCTCGTCAAGCACTTCCCCATTCGTACTGGTCTTTTGCGGCGCGTCACTGGTCAAGTACGAGCGGTCGACGATGTTTCATTCACCATCAACAAAGGTGAAACACTTGGTCTTGTCGGTGAATCTGGCTGTGGCAAAACGACCGTCGGTCGCACCCTGTTACGCCTCATCCCTGCAACGAGTGGGAGTGTGTCTTTCGAGGGTCAAGAGGTCCTGACTGCCTCGCGTGGTGAAATCAAACAGCTCCGCCGAAAGATGCAAATCGTCTTCCAAGACCCATTTGCATCGCTCGACCCACGCCGCACCATTGGCGAAAGCGTCGCCGAAGGCCTGGTCATCCACAATGTTGGGACCCGCCAAGAACAACAAGACAAAGTCGCTGCCATGATGGAGCGTGTTGGGCTCTCCGCATCGTTGCTCGAACGCTTCCCGCACGAGTTTTCGGGTGGTCAACGGCAACGCATCGGCATCGCACGGGCACTCGTAATGGATCCGTCACTGCTCGTCCTCGATGAACCGGTCTCAGCCCTAGACGTGAGCATCCAGGCGCAAGTGCTCAACCTGCTCAAAAAGCTCCAAGACGAACTCGGACTGACCTATTTATTTGTGGCGCACAACCTTGGCGTCGTCGAGTATGTCAGCACGCGCATCGGCGTCATGTATCTCGGCAAAATTGTCGAACTCGCACCGCGCAGTGATGTCTTCAGACGGCCACTTCACCCCTACACCAAAGCACTGAGTGCCGCCGTGCCAGTACCGCGCCCAACTGCGACACGCGAACGCATCGTCCTTCAAGGTGACGTACCGAGCCCGGCGAATCCGCCGCAGGGATGTCGGTTCCATACGCGTTGCTGGATGGCCAAAGATATCTGCCGCGTGCAAGAACCTCGACTCGAAGAAAAATCCCCCGGACGATGGTCGGCTTGCCACTTCTGGAATCAGGTATAACACACACGCACAACGGGGGCGCGGAGCGATGCTCCGCGCCCCCGTTGTGCACTACAGATTCGTAAAATGCAGCTCCTTTACGAGTGCGTCCATCTTCTGTACCGGGCCAATCAACGTCAAATGCAGATGTGCATCACGCAAAATCCGCTGCGTCACCCGCGAAATATCGTCAAGTACAAGCCGCTCCACATCGTGTACCACCGTGTCAACCGGAATAATCCGACCATAACGCAACACGTGTGATCCATTGCGCATGGCAACCGCCATAGTATCCTCAAGCGAAAGAAGAATACCGCCTTTCACTTGCTCCTTGATTTGTGCGAGTTCACGTGCGTCAATGCCCCGGTGCAATACCTCACGGAGGACTTTCATCACCGCATGAATCGCCTCGTTGATATGCGCAGGATCAACGCTCGCACTCACCACCCATTTGCCTGCATCAGCATATTCGCGACTATATGAGCCAATCATGTAGGCTAATGCGCGCTCTTCACGAATCTCTTGAAAAAGTCGTGACGTCGAGTTACCACCGACCACCGCATCAAACACCAACAATGCGCGTCGATCAGGGTCGTTAATCGCCAACGCTGGCATGCCCAAACAAAAATGCACCTGCTCACTCTCGTCAAATTTGACCGTCACCTTGGGGCCAGCCACCGGTGCCGCCGTAGGGCGCAGTTGGCTTGCGACTCCCGCCGGCAAGCCAGCAAATGCCTCCGTCACTAATGCGAGTGTGGTAGCCACATCCACATTCCCAGCAATTGAAATCATCACATTTGCACGGTTATATGCAGTCTGCCAAAATGCAACGAGTTCTTCGCGCCGGAATTGCCCGACAGTCTCGACACTCCCTGCGATATCACGACCAATAGGTTGATTCCCCCATAATGCGTAGTCCGATAGCATGTGAACCAGTTCTGCAGGAGAATCTTCCGTTTGGCTAATCTCTTCGATGATGACGCGGCGCTCTTTTTCTACATCGCTTGCCAATAATAGTGGATGCATCATCATATCGGCCAATACGTCAATCGCCCGTGCAAGGTGAATATGTGCCACCTTGACCGAGTACACCGTTGATTCAACATTCGTGTAGGCATCAATCATCCCACCCACACCTTCAATCGTCTCGATCAAGGTTTTGGGATTTGGGCGTAATGTAGTCCCCTTGAAAAGCATATGCTCGATGAAGTGTGCCATGCCACTCTGATGATCCTGCTCATGCCCCGATCCAATCGCCACATAACAACACACCGATGCCGAATATGTATGTGGAAGTGATTCAATGACCACCCGCAAACCACCATCCAACACATGGAGCTCTGGCATGATTCGCCCTTTTTTATGCAATACCAATCTCAATGCATCATACCACGCAACGCACTGCCAAACTTGTGGTAATATAGCCGGTGACAAATACGTCACTAGATGGAGTCACTCATGAAAAAGCCATGGCACTGGATTGCCATTTTGATCGCCGCCTACCCATTCTTGGCTCTTGGTTTTAAGCTTATCGAATCAGAGTCAATTATCACCGTCCTGGTCTACTTCGGCATTTTGGCTGGTCTCGTTGTCGGCATCATCTTGGGTCTGCGTCAGAAGCCCAGCAAAGGTGAATTAGTCAAGCCGAGCTGGGAAGAATCGTTGAACCAACGACAGTAATCCTGTCCTGACCATACAACCGACGCACCATTGCGTCGGTTGTATGTTTTTAGGGAACTCACTATGCTCGGGCCATTTCGTAGTACAACCAATCTCCCGGCTGACGAAGCCCTCGCCATTCATAATCAGCGCAGTGTGATCATCGATGGCATCGGCGTCGGCATCGTGAACGGCATTGCCACCTTCCTCTCTGTCTTCTTGGCCCGCCTCGGTGCTTCACCACTCTTGGTTGGGCTCCTTACTTCAATGCCCGCACTCACTGGTTTGCTCCTCGCCATCCCGGTCGGGCGCATGCTCGAGCGCCAATCCAACCCGGTGCCGTGGTACTCACGCGCCCGCATCTGGGTCCAGGCTTCGTACGCATTTACCGGCATTTTGCCATTCATCATCCCCCTCGAATACGTCCCGCTGGCCATCATCGCCATTTGGGCCATTGCCACCATCCCCCAGACCATCGTCAATATCACCTTTACAGTGGTCATGGGCGCCGCTGCCGGCCCAAATCGCCGCCAACAACTCATGAGTTGGCGCTGGTCAACCCTCGGCGCAGCCTCGGCACTCTCGGTTGCGGGGGCAGGGTGGGTGCTCAACCACTACGAGTCCGCCTTCCCCATCAATTACCAAGTCGTCTTCATATTGTCCTTTGTCGGTGGAATGCTCAGTTTTTTGTTTTCGTCGCGCATCAGCATCCCCCCGACCGCCCCACCCACCGAACACAAACGCGGCATCCGCGCCCTGCTGAGCGAGAGCACGGCCATGTTCCGCGAGACACCAGCATTCGCTCGGTTCATCTCTGCATCGTTCATTTTCAACTGCGGATTATGGATGGCCATGCCCCTCTTCCCACTCTACTGGGTCCGCGTCATGCAGGCGAGCGACTTCTCCATTGGTCTGATTAACACCGTCAATAGTGGCGTATTGCTCATCGCCTACTTCTTTTGGGCACGTATCTCTAGTCAAAAAGGCAATCTCCCTGTCTTATTCGCATCAACGATTGCGTTGGCACTGTACCCCTTCTTGACCGGCATGACCCAATCCGTCGGTATCATTATCGTCCTCGCAGCACTCGCCGGATTCATCGGCGCCGGCAAAGACTTGGTATTTTTTGATATTGCCCTCGGCACCATGCCCAAAGACCGCGTCGCGTCGTATGTCGCCCTCCAACAACTAACCGGCTATGTGGCAACCCTCGCCATGCCGCTCATTGGCACCTGGATTGCCGATCGATTTGACTACCATATCGCGCTGTTTATTGCCGCGGGGTTGCGCCTATCCGGTGTCGTGTTGTTATATCTTTTGAAAATCGGCCGCACAACAACCTAACACATCCCATCACCTACTGACCGCATGAAATGCAACACATTGACTCCACATCTGGTGAATCGACACATCCATCCGGCCATCCCCCACACAATACACGTATCCCTCAGATAACAATCACGCCCCATGTGCCAGCCGACACATGGGGCGTAGATCTCCTGTCTGATCCTCAATTACTTGGCGGCTACAACCTGGTTGGTCAAGACGCCAATGCGCTCAATTTCGGCTTCCATGACGTCACCTGGCTTCATGTACTCTTTAGGATTACGCCCCATGCCGACACCCGAAGGCGTGCCGGTGCAGACAATCTGCCCTGCCTCGATGGTGCTGCCCAACGTCAAGTACTCGATGCTGGTCGGAATATCAAAAATCAGGTCACCAGTGTTTGAGTTCTGGCGCTCATCGCCGTTTAAGCGCAACTTAATCGCTAATACCGTAGGATCAGGAATCTCGTCAGCCGTCACAATACATGGCCCAATTGGACAGCTGTTGTCGAGGCTCTTGCCCTTGAAGAACTGCTGATGACGATTCTGCAGGTCACGTGCCGAAATGTCGTTGACTACCGTATAGCCGAAGACGTAGCTCAACGCGTCTTCTTTGCGCACATTCTTGGCGCTCTTGCCGAAGATATACGCCAACTCAACTTCGTAGTCCAACTCACTTGTCACGTTCGGATCGAGGGGCACCTCATCACCGTCTCCGCATACGCTGTTCAGCGCTTTCGTAAAGAAGACCGGGAACTCCGGTAACTTTGGCTCACGCCCACGGGCCAAGTCGGATTCAATCGCATGTGCCACGTAGTTCATGCCGAGACACATCACGTTCTGCTTGGGGCGTGGGATTGGTGACAACAAACGGACGTCAGCACGCTTCACCACCTGTGCTGCTGCAGCCACAGCCGCACGCGCCTTGGTTAATGCAGCCTCACCACCATCAATCAACGCCAACATGCTTGGCGCCACACTGTCGAGTACTACAATCTCACTGTCATTGGCACGCAACGCACCAATATGCACACTACCGCTCTTGGTCGCAAATGTTACCAGTCGCACAATAATCTCCTTTGCCTATTGCGGATGTCTCTATCCTACCATAGAACATCGCCTGCACCGTTTGCGGGGTATGAGTACGTCAGACATTAGTCCAATTGCATCTTACGCTATCTCGTCAGTGTAGCCGTATATCTGGTTGCCACAGGGCCCCCAACAACTGCACATACCCAGATATGCGCTCACGACGCATCTGACGCTTATGGCCAATAGCCCACTTACACATCTCAACCAGTACTTCACCGACAAACATCAGCCACAACCCAAGCTGTGCCACGCGCATAGTGGGCATCCCGTATGCCAAAAACACTTCACGCAGGCGGCTCTGATAAAACCAGATGTGGCGTTGTACCGGCATCTGTTTACTACTTTGTCCTTCAAAGTGCACCACGACTGCCTGCGGCACAAACAGCATCCGCTGCGCGACACCTGCACTCAGACGTCGTTGCCACTCAACTTCCTCGGCATATAATGCGAACCGTGGATCAAACAGACCGCGGCGCGTGATAATCTCGGTACGCATTAACAATACGGCACCTACCAACCAATCAACCGCTTGTTCGCGGTGTGCAGGAATGTCGTCGTAGCGATACCACCGTTGCCAACGGTTTTGGGGCCATCTCTGACCCAATGGTGTGCTCTCACACAGATACGTCCCCAACGTGGGGAATCGACGGCGTGATGATTGGACACTGCCGTCGCCGTAGCGTAACTCCGGGCCACAACCAATCACCTGTGGGTTGCGCTCAAGCGCACCAACGAGTGTGGCTAATGCGCCGGGTTGCACCACGGTGTCAGGATTGAGACAACAGATGTACGGTGCCGGCTGATGGTCCAACAACCAGGTCAATCCGACATTATTACCCTTTGCAAAGCCGTGATTTACCGTCTCGGCCATGCACATCACCTGCGGGAACTCGGTGTGTACCATGGATACGCTCCCGTCGTGTGACGCATTGTCGACAACCACAATCCTGCCTACTAATGGGTCAAGAACGATGCTTTTGAGGCAATCCCGTAGCAAGTCACGCGTATTCCATGACACAATCACCACGTCAATCATTGCTGGCTCCCCTTTGATGCACGTTGTAAGCGTCGAAGCTCAACAAAACTCATCATGGCGAACCACGCCATCACGGACGCCAGCACCACACCGACCCAACCGTCGCGCCATCCTGCATTCGTGAGGTAGCGATAGACGAACTCACGTACGGGCGCGCCCACGTAATTGCGCCAGCGTAGCGGTCGCCCCTGTTGAAACATGGTTGCTGCCTCACGCCGCGCATACGCAGCCTGCTTGTGCCACAACTCATCGAATCGCTCAATATTGAGGTGCGTGAGATGCCCCTGGACGTGCGCAGTGCGACCGCGCACCGCTGCCACCTCATGTACCTCAATCTGCTCGTCGTAATGCGCCTCAAGCCGGCGCACCGCCCGTAATTGATAATCGGGGTACCAACCGCCGCCGACAAGACAGCGCCCAAAGAAATAGTTGTGGCGCGGTACCCAGTACCCGGACACGTCAGGGGGTGATTGCGTGCATACGGTGACAAGTTCGTCTAGTAACTCTGGTTCAACGCGCTCGTCTGCATCCAAAAAGAAGACCCATGGTTGTGTGCTCAACGACAATGCTAAATTACGCTGCCCAGGGAATCCGCGCCACGCCTCCACGACAACGCGCGCACCCGCATCAGCGGCAATCGTCGCGGTGGCATCACTCGATCGTTGATCAACCAACACCACTATTTCGGCGACGCGCCCAGAGACACTCGCAATGGCCGCTGCGATGTGCCGCGCTTCATCTTTGGCGATAATCGCCACACTTACTGGTATCACACTCATAACCGTGCAAGGCTCCGATAAATGCGCGCTTGTTCGGCGTATTCGGTCGGCGAAAGCCGGCCACGCACGCGATATGACCAGGCCCGCACATGTAACCGGGTCATGCCCGCGCGCAACCAGAATCGGTGCCACCACAGTTCATGGGGCGTCGCCCATCGCTCCCAATAACGCATGCGACTCTGCCACAAGGCAGTCAACATGGCGGCTTTGAATTGTTGCGACGAGGCACCACCCACATGCATGACTACCGCGGCCGGCTCCTGCCAAATCGCCCAACCAGCAGCCCGCACGCGGCGACTCCAGTCGACCTCCTCAGCATACATAAAATACGTCTCATCGAGCATCCCAACGCTGTTCAGCACGGCGACTCGTGTCAACATGCAGGCCCCCAGCGGATGATCAATGGCAAATGCCTGATCGCCTACCTGTTCTTCGGGATAGCGCCCATGCCACCACGAATCATAAAAGCGCCCTGGTGTCACCTCTCCCGGTGGAAACAAATCGAACATGGTCATGGCTGGCGTGGGAAATCGGAATGCGGCGCGTTGGAGCGTTCCATCTGGATTGCGTAGTTGCGGTGACACCACTGCTACCCGTGGATGCGTCACCAAAAAGCTCACGAGCGCTTCAATGGCGCCATCGTGCACCTCGGTGTCAGGATTCAACATCAACATGTACTGTATCTCTGGCAGTTGCGCCATCAACTCTTGCATGCCACGATTTGTGCCCTTGGCAAACCCTAAATTCTCCCCTGGTTCAATCAGCAACACACCGGGGAACTCTGACCGCACCATGTGCGGACTTTGGTCACGCGATCCGTTATCCACAACCACAATCGCTAGTGGGAGCGTGCACCGTTGTAATGACTGTAAACACGCGCGCAACAACGCACATGTGTTGTACGAAACAATCGCCACACCTATCGGCGTCTGCAAGTCAAGCATCCGAGTTGTCATGATATGTATCTCACTTCCCACCATACAAAACACCATGCGCACTTCATGTCACATGGTGTTTTGTATTCCTTTTGGATGACCATCCACACATGTTGCACACACATGCGGAGTATCGGCGTCGCACGACATGCGCTACTGCTCAACATCAATCCAACGCATCGGCACATCATGTACATCAGCATCGCGTACGATTGGACCACAATCATCGAGCCATGCAATTAAGTCATCTATGGTAAACCACCCAACCAAGTAGCGACTACTATCAATAGGATTCAACCAAAAACGCACTTCACCATCAACCCACTGCCAACGTTCAAGCGAGTGCCAACGATGGCCGTGATTCGCTAACGCTTCACGTGTTTCTTCGAAGACAGAAAGTAATTCATCGAGGCGCAAGGCGGGGGTGCGACGCAAAGCAAGAATGCGCCGGTTCACAGAGTCACGCAAAGCCACCAGCTCTGCATAATCCAACTGCGAAATGTCGATGCTGGTCATGATATACCTCCTCCCTGCATCAAAGAAAAACCCCTCACGAACCGCTGGACGGAATCGGAGGGGTCTCAATGGAGGCGACGACCGGATTCGAACCGGTGGATGGAAGTTTTGCAGACTTCTGCCTTACCACTTGGCGACGTCGCCGTCCCATGTCTTGTATCGTAGCACACTCAGTATCATTGTGTCAAAATGAGTGTTACACTACGATAAAGAATAAAGTCTTGTCGAGGGATGCTCATGGACGAAATATTCAGCTATGTAAATCAGCGTGTACCCACAATCTTGCTCGTCATTGGTATTCTCTTAGCCACTCTCGTCGTTGCGCGCCGTATACGCGTTTGGGTGCGCTCAGGTGCCAGCCGATTCGGCATCCCCGAAGAAATTGCCAACCTCTGTGGCAGTATTTCCTTTGTGGCCGTCATCTTTGTAGGTGTTGCGATTGCGCTCGCACAAGCCGGTTGGAGCACCGCAGCATCAAGCTTTTTGGCTGGCCTCGGAATTACTAGTATCATCATCGGCATGGCCATTCAAGACATGTTTCGTGGCTACACATCGGGCATCATGTTGCTCTATCATCGTCCCTACCAAGTCGGCGACGAGGTCACCATCGCCAACATGCGTGGAACAGTCACTGCGATTCGCATGCATGTCACGATTGTACGTAGCCAGGATGGCGCTATCGTGGCGATTCCCAGCAACGCCATCTCGGCCAACCCGATTACCAATCACTCACGATCTGGGTTACGCCGCCACACGTTACATCTGACCATCCCGCGTGACACCCAAACCGATACGCTCCTCCAAGAGCTCCCCGACATCTTACAACGCACAACCGCTATTGCCCCTGAACCAGCACCCACCACCACGATTACCGGGTTGAGTGGCGACAGCATGACCATCGAAATATCCTTCTGGTCTACTGCTGATGCAGAAAGCGACGGGAGCGCACGCACCAACGCCATTTTGGCCGTCAATCGCCTCTTTGTCAGCCAGTCAACGCTCCAACTCAAATAATCGAACGCAACACGCCCCAGAGACACGCAAATGTGTCTCTGGGGCGTGTTGTGTGGCCCGCCGTTAGTCGCGAGCCAAATAGAACGTCATACTGTGGATAACCGAGATAGGGTCAATGTATCGCACCCATACACCATCCGGGACCTGCAATACCGTCGGTGCATAACTCAAAATGGCGCGCACATTGGCCTTGACCAACACATCGGCTACCTCTTGGGCGCGATCAGCGGGCACGGCAATAATCGCCATTTCAATGCCCCGTTGTGCCACTACAGTAGGAATCGAGGTGCTGTGTTGGATTTCGATGCCACCAACACTGTGTCCGACTTTGTCGGGGCTCGCATCAAAGATAGCAGCAATATGAATACCCTGAGCGCGAAACCCCTCATACCGTACAATTGCTTCACCGAGATGGCCAGCACCAACCAATGCAACAGCCCATGCACGGTCGAGACCAAGGATTTGTTCGATTTGTTCTAACAGACGCTCAACATCATAACCAATTCCCTGCTTGCCAAATTCACCGAAATATGAGAGGTCTTTACGAATTTGGGCTGCAGTCACATTGATTCGCTCGCCGAGTTCCTGTGATGAGACCGAGTTGACACCCTCGCGTAGTAAGTAACGCAGGCTTCGTGCATACAGTGGTAGGCGGCGCACTACTACGTCGGGTGGAGTGATGGTACGACTCACAAAACTCCTCCTGACATTGCACAAATTCAAATACAAATTCTGTGCAACAAGTATGACATGAGAATAGCACTTTTTTTCACAACGTGCAAGCACGCGTACTTTTTGTGAGGCGACGTGCTATAATGCGCATGATTCAACTGTATTTGATTTGTCCTGCATTGGAGGCTTGTCAATGCACCAAAAACCCGGAATTGCACGACTACCATCAATGCGTAATAGCGCCCGACCAGCCAGTTCACCCTCTGTGCAGGCACGCTTATCAGCCAATGAAAATCCGCTCGGCCCATCACCAAAGGCTCTCGAAGCGATTGCAGAGGCGTTGCCACACATCCATCGGTATGCCGATCCCAACAACCTGCAATTACGCACAGCCCTGGCAGCGCATTTACACCTCCAACCAGAACACATATTGTGTGCCAACGGCTCAGACGAGCTCATCCTATTGACCGCACTGGCCTACATCAACCCCGGTGACGAAGTCATTATGGCTGACGGCACATTTATCAGTTATTACATGCGCACCCAAATCATGGATGCCATACAAAAACGCATTCCACTGGTCAATGGCACGCATAACCTGTCTGCAATGGCTGACGCCATCACACCAAACACCAAGATGATCCTCATCTGCAACCCGAACAATCCAACTGGTACCACCAATGGTGCTACCGAGATGCAGGAGTTCTTGGCCCGTGTACCCGATGATGTGCTCATCATGGTCGATGAGGCATATGTCGAGTATGTCACCCGTAACGACTTCCCCGACATGCTTGTCGAAATTCGCAACGGTCGCAAAAACATGATTATTCTGCGTACCTTCGCCAAAATATACGGACTCGCCGGGTTGCGGCTCGGCTACGGTGTTGCTCACCCAGATATGCTCGATTACCTCAACAAGGTACGCCCCGTGTTCGACGTAAACGCACTCGCTCTCGTGGCTGGCATCGCCGCTCTCGAAGATCACGCACACCTGCAGGCGAGTCTGGCTCATGCCGCCGAGTCGCGTGCATTCTATCAGCGCGAGCTCACCGCCCTCGGGCTTACACCGTTTGCGAGCGAGACCAACTTCGTGGCCGTACGCGTGGGCGAGGCAGGCAGTGACACCGCTGTCATGCAGGCCATGGCTCAATATGGTGTGGCCATCAATGCGCTCGGCGGCTGGGGGTTACCCGGCGTCATTCGCATCTCATTTGGCTCACCTGCTGAGAATGCCCTGTGCATGCATACCCTCAAGACCGTACTTGCCCAGCGTTCATAATCGTCTTCTGCCACAAACACCTTTGCGTGGCTCTCGTGTGTAAGGATTTAGCGTTCTATGAAAATCATCGTTGTTGGTACTGGGTTCGTTGGTCTTTGTCATGCCGCAGTCTGCTCAGAGTATGGTCATGAGGTATATGCCTATGATATTGACGCTGTGCGGATAAATGCCTACCAAACAGGCAACGCAAGCGAGATTGAACGCTTCATCAATGAACCAGGCCTCGCCAGTGTCATTGCCGAAAACCTCAATCGTTATCTCTTTTTTACGACCACTGTCAGTGACATCATCGAAGGCACCGATGCCATCTTCTTGTGCTTACCCACACCACCCAAACCAGACGGCTCATCCGATTTGAGCTTCTACTTTACTGCCGTCGAGTATTTGGCTGAATTACTCGCCAAACGCGTTGACCAACGACGTGTCGTCATCATCAACAAAAGCACTGTCCCGATTGGCACTGCCCGTGCCCTCGAAAACGTGCTGCTGAAACACAACGTTCCCAATGTGGGCATCGCATCGAATCCTGAATTTTTACCTGAAGGTGATGCCGTCGAAAAATCACGCCGACCTGATCGTGTGGTGGTTGGTGCAGATACCGAGGCCGACTTTCGTATTATCAGACGCATCTACTCGCAGTTCGTCAACCATGTGCGCATCCGCTATATCGAGACCACTCCTGAGACAGCTGAGGCCATCAAATACGTGGCCAATACCTTGCTCTTGACCTACGTATCATTCTGGAACGGCGTCGGAGCGCGTTTGGGCGAGACGTTCCCCAACATTCGCATAGAAGATCTCAAGCGCGGAGTGACCGCTGATGCGCGCATTAGCACGTGGGGATCGTACGTCGGTATCGGTGCAGGTGGCTCATGCTTCGGCAAGGACGTCCAATCGCTGATTTATCAACTCCAAAGTCGCGACCAAGATGCCCAGATTTTGCAGGCCGTCTATGACATCAACGAATATCAAAAAGTCTACTTGCTTGATCGTGCCGAACGTGAAGCCGGATTTTCGTTTGCCAACAAAACAATTGCCGTACTCGGATTAGCCTTCAAACAACGCACTAACGACATGCGTGATTCATCGGCACTGAAGGTTGTTGAGGGGTTACTTGGGCGTGGCGTCAAAGCGATTCGTGCCTATGACCCCATGTCCATGCACGAAGCCACGAAGTTCTTTGATCCCAACAAAAACCCCCTATTCTCAAAAATCAGCTACGAACCATCGGTCAAATCTGCCTTGCAGGGCACCGATGCGCTGGTGATTGCCACCGACTGGGAGGAATTTCGCGGGTTGTCTCGCACCATCGAACAACACACCGCACACCCCTACCTAATTATTGATGGGCGGCGCATGGTACCCGATTACGGCGAATTGGTGTCGCAAGGATACCGCTATCTTGCAGTCGGATCACCGCTACTCGGCCAAGTACCGTAGTCATGCATATCAACACAAAACCGGCGCTGAGCGATTGCTCAGCGCCGGTTTTGTGTTGTACCACCATTATGCATTTCGCAAAGCGGTAATCATCAAATCGAGTGGCGGACGTTGACCGGTCCAGTGTTCAAAGGCAATAATCGCCTGTTTAGCCAACATACCGATACCGTCATACCCGCGTGCTCCGCGTTGCTGGGCATCGGCAAGGAGTTTGGTAGGACGGTACACCATGTCGTACACGACCATGCCCGGATGGATGAACTGTGCGGGGAGCGGAGTCTCGTCGCCATGCCAACCCAGCGATGTCGCGTTGACAACTATGTGTGCGGCACCGATAACATCACCCAAATCAGGCTCATCTGGCGCCGCATACGTCAACACCGGATCATGCGCAAGTGACGAAAGCACATCACCGAGCAATTCTTCGGCACGTTCAAGCGTACGATTAATAATCGTGATACGGGCTGCCCCAGCATGTGCCAGTGCAAAGGCAGCTGCGCGGGCAGCACCACTTGCCCCCAGAATGACCACTTCTAGGCCTGCAGGATCCAGGCCACAGACATGCACCACCTCGTCCAAAAACGCTGGTGCATCGGTGTTGGTACCACGCAATCGACCATCATCAAGCCGGATAATCGTATTTGCGGCACCGATAAGCTCAGCCAGCGGGTCGATTTCATCAAGCAGTGGCAAAATCGCCAATTTATGTGGCAACGTGACATTTGCACCATACATGTGCGGGGCACGCAACGATGCAATACGGGCGGGTAACTCAGCAAGTGGCGTGTGCCAGCGTTCGTACTGTGCATGAATCCCAAGATACGCAAATGCCGCATTGTGCATCGCAGGTGATTTGCTATGCGCCACAGGGTCACCAATCACACCAGCCACACGCATCGTCGAACTCGACATACGGACCACTTCCTATTCACAGATTTATTGGGCGCAATTGAGGTATTCTTGTTCGAATACAAGGAATTCGGCATAGGTCGCCGCAAAATTATGCTTCCCCGGCTCACCACATGCCGCAACAAAATACATGTAGTTTGCAGTGGCGTCAGGTCGTGCAGCGGCACGCAATGCAGCCAGACCAGGTGCACTGATTGGCCCTGGCGGTAAGCCAGTTTGTACGCGGGTATTATAGGGACCAGGGGCAGCGTTAATCTGCTCGATTGTCAAATTATCCAGCTTTGGCCACCAGTTTTCGGCTGTGCCAAGAATGTACTGAACCGTCGGATCGGACTGAAGCTTACCACCACCAGTCTCACCGATATTCTCCGGCTTGAGGCGATTCCAGAAGACCGCAGAAATAAGTGCCATTTCGTCTTGGCGCGTCGCCTCGCGCTGAATAATTGATGCCATGGTCACAATTTGATGGACATTGACATCGGACACTTGAACGACACGTTCAATAGTGGCATATTGTGTGTCAAATTGAGTCAACAGCGTATCGACCACATCAGTAATCGTGGCCGTTTCATTGAGACGATAGGTGTCAGGGAAGAGATACCCTTCGAGGGATGCTCCCTCTGGCACGTCGCTCAGATACACATGGCCACTCCTGAAGCGCTCAACATCACGAAAGGCCTCAAGTGCAGTGGCTTCGTCCACATTGAGTAGACCAGCGTTCCCGATGACAGTTGCAATCTGTTCGATGCGCATCCCCTCGATAATCGTGATTTGCACCTCTTTCACGACTCGAGCCTGTTGCAGGGCAATCATGATTTCGCCCATGGTCATGTTCTGGCGTAGCAGATAATTGCCGGCTTGCATTTTGCCGTCAAGTTCTTGCATGCGCACCAACAACACGAACAAGAGCGGCTGTCGAATCAACTTTTGTTCGGCCAAACGCGTCGCTATCGAGGTAGTAGTCTCACCCTGTTCAACCACAAACTCCAACGGCGTATCATCAGTGCTCGCAGGACGACGAATTTCGCTGGACAAGAGCATGACTGCACCCGTGGCAACCACGGCGAGAAATGCGATGACCATGAACATTGCACGGAAGAAACGAAACACGCTGATACCTCGCAAAGTACATTACGGCGTTGGTGTCTCAGTCGGTAAAACTACTTCTGGTGTCGCAGTCGGTACAACCGTGCTCTCGCTCGTTGGTTGTGGCTGCAACGGATCAACTGTCGGCGTGATGTTCGCGTCAGCAGTTGCTGTTTGCTCAACGACTGTTGTCTGCGTGGGCGTTGCAGATGTGGCTGGTGCACGCGTCGGCATCAACAAATCTTCAATGGGCAATCCGATGCTCGGCGGTTCAATCAACGTCTGATTGACCCAACCAACACCATCCGGCGTGTCAATGGACGACGTATCCGAGCGTTTGTCGCCGAGCCGTATCTTGAACCATGAGCGATCAGGAGTTGTCGCCAAAAAGACCAACTCGTCGTCAACCTCAACCTGGCCAACCACGTTATTTGCTTGAATCGCAGGTTGTGATCGCACATTCCCCGGCTTGAGAACTACGCCACGCACATCACCAACCGGCACACTTGTCGGCGCCATGGTGGCTGTGGCCTCAACCGTTACCGGTTCTTCGGCAGGCGGATTATCCGTGTCTATGGTGCCTTCGCCACTTTCTGTGGTGGCGACCGGCTGGACGCCGATAACTGTCATCTCACCGCGCACACGCTCAAAGACGTTCCACGCAACAACCAACGCTAAGAGAAAGACGACCGTAGAGATAGCCGTTTTGACCAACTCCATCGTCTTGAGCATCATGTTATTGCCCTGCATCTGGTCAATAGCACTCTGGGCTACGCCAGCGACGGACTCACCCCATGATGTTTTGCTACGATCATCGCGCGCCAGACGACGCAATGCAAAAAGCGCACGCGTATTACCAACGGCTGAGAGCGCACGCACGACGCTCCAACGCACGTTACTGTTTGGATGATTTAAGGCTTCTACTAATGGTGTAGCCGCACGTCGATCACCAATCTCGCCGAGTACCTCAGCTGCACGATATGCGGTGAGCCAAGGGCCTTCTGGATGTAATGCGGGTATCAACGCAGGCAAGGCAACTGGGCCCAACGCTACCAACTCTTCAGCGGCATGAATGTGGGCCGGATTATCGGGATCCCCGAGGGCCTGTACAAGCATCAAACACCGATCAAATAACGGACCTGAGGTCGCAATTGGTGCGGTCTGTGACGTATTTGACACGGTTTGCAATAACTTTTCGAGATAGGCCGATGCAGTAGCACGTGCATTGCGAGTCTTGAGTTCGCGCTGACGAATGCGCAACGGTGCTGATTGGCCTTGATCACTCCCCGCACGCGGTGAATTGCTGCGCCGAGGATCGGGGGATCGTGAATCTTGATCCATGCGTTAAACTCTATCCTGCTGATAAACTGCACGAGGTGCGTAACTTCAATTGTGCTATTACAGCAGGTATTGTAGCACTTTACCGTTTAAAACGTCAATCAAACACCACGATTATTTGATGCACACACCGAATACAATGCATAATGACAATGGATTGTTGTGCCGCAAGGATCGTGCTATGACTGGATTTTTGGCAGATGCTGACATGCAGATGAACCGCATTGAACACCATCGTCAGCAAATAGCCACGTACATCGACATGACCAGCGCCAATCCAACCGCTCAGGGACTGCTTTTTCCTCCTGATATACTCCAAGCGGCAGCCAACAGCTACTGGGCAGAGCGTCACTACCAACCAGATGCGCGCGGCTTGGCTGCGGCTCGCATGGCCATCGCATCGTACTACTCAACACGCACTCCTGCCCTTGCGCTTGATCCTGACCACGATATTTACATCACGGCAAGTACGAGTGAGGCGTACGCCCTGCTCTTCGCCCTCTTGACCAACCCGGGTGATAATGTGCTGGCACCTGCTATTTCGTATCCGCTGTTTGACTATTTGGCCGCCATGTTTCGTGTCGAATTACGCCCATACGCACTTGATATGCACCGTGGATGGCGCATCGACCCATGGCATCTTGGGCGTATCAGTGACGATCGCACGCGTGCCGTACTCATCGTATCACCGCACAATCCGACCGGACACGTCATCAAAAGACCCCTCCCCGTACTCGAATGGACAAATGTACCCATCATCTGTGACGAGGTTTTTGCAGAAATGCCGTATGCGATTCCCTCAGTCCCACCACTTGCCACCCTCATGCCGCATCTACCCATCTTCACGCTGAACGGTATCTCCAAAATGTTTGCACTCCCTGACCTCAAACTAGGCTGGATTGCCATGACAGCTCACGCACGTGAGACCTATGCCGCACGCCTCGCCGTGCTCAATGACACGTTGCTCGGCGCCAATAGTCTCACCCAATCCATGTTGCCCCACATCATGCGCCATGGCATGCACTTTGTTGCCTCCCAACACCACCATGTGCGGCACAATCTTGACTTGGCCATGCATCTGCTCGCACAATCCCCAGTGCTCCGCGTACGACCACCCGACGCAGGCTACTATCTGTTTGTGGAGGTCTGCGCCGAACTCAACGAAGAGGAGCTCGTCATGCATCTCCTCAATCATGGTGTGCTGGTACATCCCGGATTTTTCTTCGGGAGCAGCACAGGATGCTACATCGTCATTTCATGTCTGGTCGAAACGACCCGTTTGGTCGAAGGTATCGCACACATGATTCGTGCACTTCACGCACATCCTCACATAATCATGGCACAATGAGCGTGTTGTTTTTGCTATAACACAACGCATACAAAGGAGTACATACCACTATGAATCGGACCACTGCTGACGAACAACTCCTATTACAACCACACAAAAACGACGCGTTCAACCGCACTGACACGTGGCGTGTGCTACGCATCATGAGTGAGTTTGTTGATGGATTCGATGATTTGGCCGATGTAGGGCCCGCCGTAACGATCTTCGGCTCAGCGCGCATCAAGCCCGAGGATGACTTGTATCAAGCCACTGTTGACACCGCACGCCTCATCGGTGACGCCGGTTTTGCAGTCTTTACGGGTGGTGGACCCGGCATCATGGAGGCCGGCAATCAAGGGGCACGTCGTGCCGGTGTACCATCGATTGGTCTCAACATTGAACTGCCATTTGAGCAACATGTGAATCCGTTTGTGAGCAAATCGCTCGAGTTTCGCTACTTTTTTGTGCGCAAAACATTGCTCGTCAAATACTCGTCAGCATTTATCTGCTTCCCCGGCGGATTCGGCACACTTGACGAACTCTTCGAAGCCGTCACCCTCGTTCAGACCGGTAAAGTCCACAACTTCCCGATTATTTTGTATGGCTCCGCGTATTGGGGTGGCCTCATCAGCTGGCTGCGCCACAGTGCCGTGGCCATCGGCGCACTCAGCGAGGCCGAGTTGTCATTACTACAGGTTGTTGATACTCCAGCAGCAGTACGCGACATCATCGTCAGTGCCGAGGCTGAACGTATTGCCCGTGAAGAAGCCGCATATAGTGCGTTGGTTGAGGCCACCAAAAAGGCCTAATCCATCCAATCATACAGGGTCTTGCGTGTGTGCATCCGTGTCATTCTGAATGTCACTTTGCCACTGTTCGAGCCACGTAATTGCTGATGCCAATCGTGTCTCTGGTAGTTGGCGATATGAATAAATCTGAAAGACACGCACCAACCCAATAAATATCCCCAGATAATCGTTCCGCTTCGTGAGTTGCGCCGACGTCATCGCCGTTTGTCGCGCCGTCTTGACCATCTGTGTGGCACCAGCATCGGCCAACTGTATGTGATCGGGCATCACATCTGCATCAGCCTGTTGCGATAGTTCGCGTTCACCGAGAAGCTGGTGACGCGCCAATGCGGCCACCTCGTGCGCCTGCACGTATGCCTGCTCAATGGCAGATTGATGATATCGATCCGGGACCATACCATCTTGTGCAGTTGCACCATTCGGTTTAAATTGCTGCCACATCACGGATGCTGACTCTGATTGCCACTGCGCCAAAGCCGAACCTGCTTTGGACGGCAGTGTGCACAACCAGAACGGCAATAAATCGACGCGTAAGCACAACGCAGGTCGGCGCGTGCCGTCATCGTCAACAAGCCACATCGGCTTAAGCCCTTGTGCCAGTACCGGAATGCGTCGCAAGGCACGCTCGTAACTCGCCGGTGCAAGATCGAGTCGTTGTAGCACGCGTCGTACCGGAATATACTGTGCGTTTGGATCAACGCCTAATACCGTCAATATATCGCTGGTCGCATATACCGGTGTGCGGATGAGTGACATATGAGGTGCTCCTTGAACGCAACATTCACATGGTATGATACATGGCAATGAAGCAGTCTGTATGCGAGATTCTACCCCACCTATGAGCAAAGTCATCTACTTCGACTGTTTTTCGGGCATCAGCGGCGACATGATTCTCGGTGCCCTCTGCGATGCAGGTCTAGATGTTGCACAACTGCGTGCAATGCTCAACACCTTGCCCATCAGTGCATGGTCGATAGACGCAACTCGCGAAGTCCGTGGATGGTTGTCCGGCACACGTATGCACGTGGTTGCGCCTGAGCAAGATACGCATCGGCATTTGCACGACGTCACTGCCATCATCAACGCCGCTACGCTACCCGCCCATGTCAAATCGCAAGCCATTGCGGTCTTTACGCGGTTGGCAGAGGCCGAGGCGCACATTCATGGCGTCACGGCCGAAGAAGTCCACTTCCACGAAGTCGGAGCACTTGATGCGATTGTCGACATTGTAGGGATTGTTGCTGGCCTCGCACTTCTTGATATTGAACACGTGTATGCGTCACCTCTTCCTCTGGGGAGTGGTTGGGTGCGTGCGGCACACGGCGACATTCCTGTTCCTGCGCCGGCCACGTTGCGCCTGCTCAGCGAGGCCAACGCACCGATTATCCCCGACCAGGCCAACTTCGAATTAGTTACCCCCACCGGAGCTGCAGTAGTAGCAACGCTCGCACAGTTCCGACGTCCAGCCATGCACCTTGAGCGCATCGGGTATGGGTTCGGCAAAAAAAAGACCGAACGACCAAACGCCTTACGCGTCTGGATTGGCACAGCGCAAACCCCGGTTGAACACGTGCTCCTCATCGAGTGTAATATCGACGACCAAACACCTGAGCAACTTGCATACGTTTGTGAACGTCTGATGCATCATGGTGCACGTGATGTATGGCAAACTGCCATCACCATGAAGAAAGGTCGCGCAGCCGTGCAACTCTCGCTCTTGTGTGATGCCGACCGCGAGGCGAATCTCGTTGATCTGTTAATGCGTGAAAGCAGCACATTGGGCATCCGCCGTCAGTTCGTAGAACGCCACGTTGCCGAACGCGATATTCAGTCCGTCCACACCGCATATGGGTTGATTCGTGTTAAGCACAAACGCTGGCACGGCAAACGAATTGCATCGGCACCGGAGTACGAAGATTGTGCACAGGCCGCCAAAGCACACGAAGTCCCCATCCAGCAGGTCTATCACGCAGTACATCTGGCCCTCAGTACACAACCATAACTCGGTCGTAACTCACACATGTTGTTTTTCGTGTATACTGACGGCATCCACTGTGTTGTGTATCATGTTGCCTTACCGTCAATACGCTGTGGTGCACACATCGCACACATGTCGCATGACGGCACTCTAGGAGGAACGCTTTGGAGTTGTTACAAACGATTAAAAACCGCATGGCACTTGTCTTCCCCGGTCAGGGATCACAATACGTTGGCATGGGCAAGCTGTTGTACAGCGTGTCACCTGCCGCACGGCGAATTTTTGATCGAGCTGACCAGGTGCTCGGATTCTCGTTAAGCACACTCTGTTTTGAGGGCCCTCAAAGCGAACTCGATGACACCATCAACGCGCAACCTGCAATTCTTACGGTCAGCATTGCGTGTCTCGACGCACTTCGTGAGCGTCTCAATCCGCTTGGCATTACCGTCATGCCGGCCATGGTGGCTGGACATAGTCTTGGTGAATTTACCGCCCTCGTGGCCGCCGGATCACTGGAATTCGACGAAGCTCTCCTGCTCGTGCGTGAACGTGGTCGCCTCATGAAAGAAACATCCATTGAGCGCCCGGGTGGCATGGCAGCCGTGATTGGACTTGACGAGCACCAGCTCCGCGAAGTCGTCAATGAGGCCCAATCACTCGGCGTAGTCACACTGGCCAACTCCAATTCACCCGGCCAAACCGTCCTCTCCGGTGAAGTCGAAGCCCTTACCCGCGCCATGGAGCTTGCCAAGGCTCGCGGCGCCAAATTGGTTCAACGCCTTGCCGTCTCAATCGCCTCCCATTCACCCTTGATGCAACATGCGGCCAATCACTTTGCAGAGCTCGCTAGTCGCGCCAATATGCGCCCACCAATGATGCCCCTCATCGCCAATATTAGTGCGTCAATGTTGCATAGCGTCGAAGAACTCCGCACCGAAATCACCGGTCAACTCACCCGTCCCGTGTTGTGGACTGGTAGCGTCCAGACCATGGTCGAACAAGGTGTCGAAACATTCATCGAGCTCGGGCCGAAACAGGTCCTCTCCGGGCTGATTAAGCGCATCAACACCCAAGTACAAACCATCAGTCTTTCGGACGTTGAGATTGTCAAGTTGTTGTACCCCAACGACAACGAAGCATTCGCAACTGCATAACACAGAGGGACCCCCATGCGTCGAGTTGTGATTACCGGAGTGGGGGCAGTTACCCCACTTGGCAACGATATGCACACCACCTGGCACGCGCTTCTCGCCGGTCAGAGTGGTGTGGCCCCAATTACCCGCTTTGATGTCAGCGATTATGCCGTGCGCATTGCCGGCGAAGTCAAGGATTTCACCCTTGATCCGGCCGTCGACCCACGTGAAGCCCGTCGCTCCTCGTTATACGTACGCTATGCGCTGAACGCCTCACTTGAAGCGCTCCGCCACGCTCAACTCGACCCACAAAGCATGGATCGTGAACGCCTTGGCGTCATCTACGGCACTGGCGCAGGTGGTATCGACTTGATTGGCGATAATGTCGAAATTCTGCGCGACAAAGGCACACGCCGTGTTGCGCCGACGCTCATCGCCAATATGATCGATGACGCCGCCTCCGGTTATATTGCCATCCAAACTGGTGCCCTTGGCCCAAATATGGCAATTGTTGCTGCCTGCTCAACGGGTGGCCACAATATCGGTGAAGCCTACGAAACCATTCGACGTGACGACGCAGACGTGATTATTGCCGGTGGCGCCGAAGCGCCGATTGTCCCTGTTGTCGTCTCTGCCTTTACCAACATGCGCGGCCTCGCCGGCGACAACGATACCCCGGGCTACGCCTGCAAACCGTTTGATCGTCGTCGTGATGGCTTTGTCTTGTCAGAGGGCGCTGGCGCCGTGATTCTCGAAGAACTTGAGCACGCCAAGCGCCGCGGTGCTCCTATCATCGCCGAGGTGATTGGCTACGGCAACAGCAACGACGCCAAAGATATGATTGCCGCAGGCGAAGATGGCGCAGGTCCAGCTCGTGCCATGAAAATGGCTATCCGCAAAGCGGGCATTGCACCCGACCAAATCGACTACGTCAACGCTCATGGGACTGGCACACCGCTCAACGATATGGCCGAGACTCGTGCCATCAAAAGCGTATGTGGCGATCATGCCTACAAGCTCGTGATCAACTCATCAAAATCAATGCTCGGCCACATGATGGGCGCAGCAGGAGCCGTCGAACTCATCGTTGCCGCGTTGAGTGTGCACCATGGTGTGGTGCACCCCACCATCAACCTTGAACAATCTGATCCCGATTGCGACCTTGACTATGTGGCAGGAATTGCTCGTCATGCCCCTATCAAGATTGCTCTTTCAAACTCAATTGGATTGGGTGGCCATAACTCAGCCGTCATCGTGCGCAAATTCGAGGGCTAAATTATCATCTACACACAAGGGGGCAGGCGCTTACGCCTGCCCCCTTGTGTTTATGCAACACATCGTTTGAGCATTTGTGTGTGTGCATAGAACTCGTTGGTATCGTCGAGTGGCGCCAAATCACCACGTCCATAACGACGCATAAGCGCTAATCGCACCAAATAATCGGCAAAATGTGGGTTTTTGGGCAACAGTGAGCCATGCAAGTAACACCCGAATGCGTTGTGCGCACGAGCACCCTCACTGGCATCTTCACCGTTGTTCCCATGACCGACTAGCACACGACCAATTCGCTGTGCGCCACTCCCTACATATGTACGACCGCTGTGGTTTTCGAAGCCAATTAATGTACCAGGCGCACCATCCGCAAGCGACCAGTCTAGTTCGATTGCCATGTTCCCAATCAACCGCCGACTCCCACCAATCGTGTGCACATCGAGCGCCCCAACGCCAGGGAGTTTTTCACCAGCATGCGTCAAAAAGTAATTCCCCAACAGTTGATACCCGCCACAAATGGCCAGGGTTACGAGCCCATCAGCGATGGCCGCACGCACCTCAACACCTTGACGTTGCACGAAGTCATCGGCAATTAAGGCTTGCCCACTATCTTGCCCACCGCCAAAGAACACCATGTCATAGGTTGGCCATGCCACGGTTGTACCTGGATGTATGGCGTCGACCATGACCTCGATACCACGCCACATACACCGCCGCACCAACGTGATAATGTTCCCGCGGTCGCCGTATATATTCATTTGTGCAGGATAAAGATGTGCGATTCGCAAATGCATGCCGACCTCCTGCTATGCCCTCGGTGCGTTATCATCGATCTACCAATTTGCCCCTATTATCCCACAATATCCCACACATAATGTGGGATATTGTGACTATCCCACGCTTTTCCCCCGGTTTTCCACCTGTTCATGTGGGATATGTGGATAACTAACCCACATAGTAGATTGTGGGTTATTGTGGGATACGTTCGATTTCTCGCATCTGAATCATGGATGTGGGTTATTGTGGGATTCACAAGTTATCCACATTTTTCACATCCACCACAAAACGCGTTTTACCGCATCAGAAAGCCAATCTGCGATAATGTGGGATAACTTGAGTTATCCACATATTGTGGATAACTTTTTTCGTAAGATCGTCTACGCAACACTCAGCACGCACTCATGAAAATCAGATTACAATAGACACAAGGGGAGCAGGGGGGGCGACATGCGTATACTACATCTCGCAGACTTACATATCGGTGTCGAGAATTACGGACACTTTGATGCATCGCATGGGATGCATACGCGTTTGATGGATTTTTTAGCGCGCCTCGATGAAGCCATTGATTATGGCATAGCCTCTCACGTTGATTTGGTGCTGATTGCTGGGGATATGTTCAAAAATCGCGACCCTCAGCCACGGCATCAGCGCGAATTTGCGAACCGCATACGACGCCTCTACGAAGCAGATATTCCCGTGCTGATGATTATTGGCAACCACGATACCGCACCAGGTCGTGACACAGCAAATTCAGTATCAGTATACGAAGGTCTACAATATCCGGGTGTCACAATCGCAAAACGCCTTGAAGTGCACCGCTTTACACGTGCCCACGGTAATGTTGCAATCATTTGTGTGCCGTGGATTATGCGCGAGATTTTTTTGAGTAACAATGATGCATTGCGGAATGCCCCAATCAGTGACCAAGAAACCGTCATGATTCAGGTGATTGAGCAATTCATCAGCTCGCACGTTGCCATCTTACAAGCCGAAGATGCTCAACGTCCGATTATCGTCACCTTCCACGGGACAGTCAGTGGAGCAGTCACCGGATTTGAACGGCAGCTGACACTCGGCAAGGATCTTCAACTTCCACAGTCAGTGCTCACGCCGACCGGAGTTGATTATGTGGCACTCGGGCATATCCACAAGCATCAAGTGCTTCGACAACAACCACCAATGATATATGCGGGCAGTCTTGAGCGCATCGACTTTGGTGAAATCAGCGAGAAGGCCAAAGGATGCGTTCTCGTGGAGTTCACCGGTCGCACAGCCTCGTGGACCTTCAAACCACTTGCTGCACGTGCCATGGTCATCGTTGAACTCGATTTAACCACGACAGCAACACACATTACTGAGCGCGTCGAACTCGATATCGAACGACGATCCAACCTCAAAGATGCAATTGTGGCAGTACAACTCACCCTGCTCCCCGAACAGAAACCTCTCCTGAGCCTTACGCGTATCCGCCAAAAACTTGAACTTGCAGGCGTTGCGCACATCGCACGCATCGTGCGCATCACGCCCGAAGAAAAACGTGCCCAAGAAGCCGATGTGACCCATGATGCCGATATCCCAACTCCGAGCCAAGCACTTGCTCGCTATCTAGGCAAAACCGACTATTCCACGCACGAACGCGACGAGCTATTGTCACTTGGTAACCACATTATTGATTATTGCGATACATAGGTGACATCAATGAAAGCAGTTGTCATGGCTGGAGGTGAGGGGTCGCGGTTACGCCCACTCACCCTCAATCGCCCCAAACCAATGGTACCGCTCGTTGATCGTCCTGTCATCGGTCATATCATTGAGTTGTTACGCCGGCATGGCATCACCGATATTGTAATAACCGTCCAATACATGGCGAATGTCATCCAAGACCAATTCGGCGATGGGAGTGCTCTCGGCGTGAATATCACCTACTCGCACGAAGATCGCCCACTCGGCACCGCAGGGAGCGTCAAATACGCAGCCCATCTCCTTACCGAACCCTTCCTCGTAATTTCGGGAGATGCGCTGACCGACATTGACCTCACACAAGTCATTACCCGGCACCACCAAAGCGGAGCCCTCGCAACCATGACGCTGACACGTGTGCCCAATCCCCTTGAATACGGGGTAGCTATCTGCGATGCTGACGGTTTTGTCACCGATCTCGTCGAAAAACCGAGCTGGGGCGAGGTGTTTTCTGATACGGTGAATACCGGCATCTATGTCTTTGACCCGATGATATTTACCTACATAGACGACCAAATCTCCGTCGATTGGTCGAAAGACGTCTTTCCTCGCATTCGCCGTGAAGGACACACGATTGCCGGATGCATTGTGGACGGCTATTGGACCGACGTGGGCACCATCGAGGAGTACATGCGGGCCACGCGCGATTACTTGATGGGGCAGGTCAACTTGCCACGACTCGGGCGCCGAATTAGTGATGATGTGTGGGCGGATGGTGAAGTCGAAATCGATCGGAACGCCATCCTGCAAGGCCCCATCTACTTCGGGAACGGCGCACGCATCAAAAGCGACGCTCATATCATCGGACCTACCGTTATTCGCGATTACGCCATCATTGATAGTGGTGCCATCATTGATCGCAGCATCATCTGGCGTAATTCATACATCGGTGAACGTGCCGAACTGCGCGGAGCCATCGTGCTACGCCAATGTAATATCAAAAGTCGTGCACTCCTTGCCGAAGGCGTCGTTGTTGGCGATCAAACCATGATTAATACCGGTGCCATCATCGGCAGCAACGTCAAAATCTGGCCAGACAAAGAAATCGACGAACGCGCTACCATCAATAGCAGCATTATCTGGGGCTCGCAAGGACGTCGTGTCTTGTTCGGGCGCCAAGGAATCACGGGGCTTGTCAACATCGATTTAACTCCCGAGTGGTGTGCACGCATCGGTGCCGCAATCGGCGCTGCACTACCCATGGGGACGACGATTACTGCGAATCGCGATTCGCATCACACCGCACGGATGCTCAAGCGCGCCTTGATGGCCGGATTACCGTCTGCAGGCATCAACGTACTCGAACTGCATAGTCTCCCGCTCCCGGTTGCCCGTTATATGACCTATGCAAGTGGCTCAAGCGGAGGCATTCATGTGCAGGTCTCGTCCGAAGACGAGCGCATGGTAGAGATTCGTATTCTCGATCGGAATGGGCTCGACATTGATACGACAAACGAACGCAAAATCGAAGGTATTTTCTTTCGCGAGGATTATCGGCGCGCCTACTACGATGAAATAGGTCGTATCACCGATGTGACCAATGCAACAGACACCTACAGCACTGCGTATCTCAAAGCACTACGTACAGATATTTTTCAGGCAAATCATAGTTTCCAAGTAGCCATTGACTACGATCACGCCAGCAGTTCATCGATTCTACCCAGCATTCTCCGTCGCCTCAATGTACGCTCCGTAGAGCTTAACGCCAACCTCGAAGATGTCCTCGTTGCGCATCAACGCGAAAACGACGCAGCTGATTTGGCGCGTCTGGCACGGGTCACGCCCGTGCTAGGCGCCGACCTTGGTGTACGTATTGAGGCCAACGGTGAACGTGTTTCGTTCATTGATGGGCGCGGGCGCATGATTGCCCCGATGCTGGCACTTGCCGTCTTGGTTGACCTCGTCCTTGCCGCCGAGGGTGGTGGTGTCGTCGCGGTACCCATCACGGCACCGCGCGTATTCGAAAGCATTGCCGCCCGTCGTGGTGGTGCCATTGTACGCACACGCGCATCACTCAGCGCACTGATGCAACTTGCCGCCAAACGCCGCGATTTATTGTTGTTGGGCGACGGCCAAGGTGCGATGATTTTTCCTCGCTTTTATCCTGTTGCTGACGGCCTATTTAGTATCGCCAAGACCATTGAACTCCTGTTGCATCAAACAACCCGATTTGATGAAGCCGTCGATAGTGTGCCAGAGTTCTCGGTGGGCGCCGCACTCGTTGCCTGCCGTTGGGAGCTCAAAGGGAGTGTCATGCGGCAACTCAGCGAGCAATTCAGCGACCGCCGCCATCAAACCATCGATGGCCTCCGTATTGATGCTGATGACGGGTGGGTTTTGATTACCCCGGACAGCGACGGCCCATACATCGCCATTCATGCTGAGGGTATCGACGAATCAACCACATCAGCACTCATTCAACGCTACAGCGACCAAATCACCGACCTACAGCGTCAATAACATGATGACGACGGGGCACGGCGTTTGCCGTGCCCCGTTATTGCACTATGCGTCTGCAACACTATGCAGGCGGAAGATCGCGTGGATCAAATGCACCTGGCAACAACTGCGCAACCGATGTCTCAACCCATTGTCCATGCATATTCGCCAAAAACACCACGGCGTCTTTGGCCAACTCAGCCATAACCTGCCGGCATCCGCCACAGGGACTGACGGGGCCAGGAGTGTCAGCAACGACTGCGAGTGCCACAATGTCGCGCGCTCCAACAGCCCAAGCCGACTGCATGGCTACACGCTCAGCACAATTGGTACTCGGGTACGCAGCATTTTCAATGTTACAGCCCTTAAACAATTGCCCATCGCGAGTAAGCACGACTGCCCCCACCAAAAACCGCGAGTACGGCGCATATGCGTACGTACGTGCATCTTTGGCGGCGTCAATCAGTTGTTGTGGATTGATTACTGGAGTCACCTTTGCCTCCTTGTTTGGCAGTATACACAATGCGAATGCGACTCATGCGAATGCCGTTCATGGCGACGACCGTCATGGTCGCGCCATCAACATCGACTTCGTCATTCAGTTGGCTCATCCGCCCCAATTGCTCGGTGACAAATCCACCAATACGGTCGGATGTTTCTGAGTGCAATGCCAAACCGGTCAGGTCGTTGACATCATCGAGCAAGAGCCGGGCATCAACAACAACATCGCCTTCACCGTGCCAAACCACCTCTGGATCACGTGTTTGGTCATACTCGTCATTAATCTCGCCAACGATCTCTTCGAGAATATCTTCGAGCGTAATAATACCTGTTGTTGAGCCATATTCGTCAACGACTACCGCAAAATGCACGCGTCGCGCTTGCATAGTGCGAAGAAGCACACCGATATTTATCATCTCCGGGACGTAGTACGGGGCACGCATCATCTCCGCAACCACAA
Organism: Chloroflexota bacterium; assembly: GCA_016875555.1. Taxonomy (GTDB): domain Bacteria; phylum Chloroflexota; class Chloroflexia; order Chloroflexales; family Roseiflexaceae; genus UBA965. The sequence goes on from VGPG01000001.1 coordinate 105,072, forward strand.
AGTCGGTGTTTCCGTAGCGCATGCCAAGCAACAAATCTTTGGCATAGAGGAGCCCGATGATACGGTCATTTGATTCACGATAGACGGGGATGCGCGAGTGTCCGTGCGTTGTCACTAGTGCCAGCGCCTCACTAAACGGTGCATTTGCACTAATTGCAACAACATCTACGCGTGGCGTCATCACCTCACGCACGATGGTATCACCAAACGTGATAATATCTTCGATCATTTCCCGTTCTTCGGGCTGAATTACACCTTCTTCTTCACCGACATTAACAATGGTCAACAACTCTTCTTCGGTGACAATCGGAGTTAACACCTCTTTGCCACTCAGCCCAAAGACCCGGCGCGCCATAAAGTCAATCAGCACGATGATTGG
>VGPG01000002.1 GCA_016875555.1 Chloroflexota bacterium
GAACTATTTGGCACGTGCCCTCGTTGCCAAACACTGAGCGTATCACCTTCGTAACGGAATTGTAGGAGCGTTTTATGCACTACCACACCATAATTGTTGGGCTAGGTGGCATGGGTAGCGCGGCAGCGTACCATTTAGCACGCAGAGGACATGCCGTGTTAGGCCTAGAACGATTCGGACCAGCTCATACACATGGTTCGAGTCATGGGCATTCACGAATTATCCGACAGGCATATTTCGAAGATCCTGCTTATGTACCGCTCCTCAAGCGTGCGTTCACGCTTTGGCACGAACTTGCGGCACAGAGTGATGAAGATCTACTGCATATAACCGGTGGGATTATGATTGGACATCCCGAGAGTGCCGTCATTCAAGGCACGCTGGCCAGTGTGCGGCAGCATAATTTGCCCCATGAAATCCTCGATGCGCGCGAGATACGACGACGGTATCCGGCATTCACACCCGCCGATGACGATATTGGTGTCGCTGAGCACAACGCCGGATACGTGGTCCCAGAGGCCGCCGTTCGTACACACCTGGCGTGTGCTACACAGCATGGCGCACATCTCCAGTACCACGAGACCGTTCTTTCATGGCATGCGCAACATGACGGCGTGTCAGTTACCACAGACAAAGGCGTCTATCATGCCGATCATCTCATCCTCAGTCCGGGTGCATGGGCGCCAGAGCTGATGCGTGACCTCGGATTGCCCCTGCGTGTCGAACGTCGCGTGTTACTATGGTTCGACCCCATTGGTGGTATAGCACCATTCGAAGAACCACATTTTCCCATTTATATTTGGGATTGTGGCGACAATATCTCGTTCTATGGATTTCCGCATCAGCAGGGTGTAGATGGCGTCAAAGTCGCCATCCACACGGTGGGGCAGGCGTGTACACCAGATACCATTGATCGCCGTCTTCATAATCACGATGTGGAGCAACTTCAAGCACTCCTTGCATCACGAATTCCCGCGTTGACAGGACCGTTGCGCGATTTCACCACATGCATGTACACGCTGACACCCGACGAGCATTTCGTGATTGCACTCCATCCCCAGCATGCAAATGTAGTGCTGGCGTCGCCGTGTTCCGGGCATGGCTTCAAGTTCACACCAGTCATCGGCGAAATCCTTGCTGATTTGGCAGAGCAAGGACATACCGCCCACGATATTAACTTGTTCTCGCTCCGCTTTTGATGGAGGCATCACATGCCCGCATTGACACATACTCAAGTAGTTGAATTGCGCCTACGCACCGCAGCCAAACTCGCAAGTGCGGGGATTGTCTTGACGGCCGCGGAGAAGGCATCGATTGAAATTGCAGACTGTGGCCTCGGTGAGATTGAGACGATTGGCCTACAACTCATCACGTATGTCAATACAGAGCGTTGTTGTGCCAAAGAGCTAGTGTTGTTTCCGCATCAGCTTTTTGTGGAGCATCAACACCCACCGGTCGGTGATGATCCCGGCAAAGAAGAGACATTCCGCTGTCGTCAAGGGGAAGTCTATCTCTACGTAGAAGGAGAGCCGACACCAAATCCACGTGGCACACCCCCTGCGCATCGTGCACAGTACTTTACGGTGTGGCACGAAATCATCCTTCGCCCCGGAGAGCAGTACACGCTTTTGCCAAACATCAAACACTGGTTTCAAGCGGGACCCGATGGATGCATCGTCTCTGAGTTCTCGACCAAAAGTCGCGATGAACTCGATATCTTCACCGATCCTGATGTCTCACGCATTCCCGTGATTTAGTCAACACCGACGTTCATCACACGCGGATCATGTCAATCCACTAGCATATCGTTTATGAGAGGAGAGCAGCGATGCACATTTGTCGATTCTTGAACGCCCAACAACAGGTGCGAATTGGATTTGTTGACCACGGTCAGCTGTTTGATATCACCGCACGATTTCCCAATATCAGCGCGTTTTTGCGCTGGACAGTCGGGCGGAATGACGCAGGGAGTGCATTACGTCAAGCACTTCATGGTACTACCCCAATTGGATCTGCAAGTGATTTCACCATGTTGCGTCCTACTGACGAACAAGAAATCTGGGCAGCAGGAGTCACGTATGAGCGGAGTCGCGTTGCGCGTGAAGAAGAATCAGCCAAAAGCGGTATCTACGACCGCGTCTACACCGCAGCTCGTCCCGAAATATTCTTCAAGGCGACACCTAGTCGCGCAGTCGGTCCGAATGATGCCGTTGCCATTCGCGCTGATGCCACCTGGAACGTTCCAGAACCTGAGTTGACACTGGTCATTAATCAATCACTCGAAATTGTCGGCTATACGGTCGGGAACGACATGAGTTCACGCGACATCGAGGGCGAGAATCCACTCTACCTGCCGCAAGCAAAGATGTATGCTCGTAGTTGTGCACTCGGCCCGATGATTGCGCTGCGTGACCATATTGCTGATGCCAAAAATCTCGACATCCACGTGCAAATTCACCGTGCAGGTGCGTTAATGTTCTCTGGTGTCGTGAATACGAGTAAGATTGTGCGCAATTATGTCGATTTGGTCGAGTATCTCGGTCGTGATAACCTCTTCCCCGAAGGGGTGTTATTGATGACCGGGACGGGTATCGTACCAGGTGATGACTTTACTCTTGAGCACGGCGACAACGTGCGCATCACCATCGCTGAGATTGGCACCCTCGAAAACCACGTAGTCCGCGGTGGCGTCGCATAACATACATAAAAACGCCTCCTGCACTTGGTGTCCCAAGTGCAGGAGGCGTTTCTGTACGTACTTATTCCTGCGGCTCAAAACTCAAATCCACCCACTTATCCGCATCTTTATCATAAAACTCAATCATCAAGATATCATCGCTCAAGTATGCACGATATCCATCAGCATAAAACCCCACACCCGTCTTGGTCGAGACCATTTCTTCGGTCACAGACAAGACATACACGCCATTTGCATCAGTTTGCGCCGAAGTCCAGATGTAGTCAGCAAAGCGGTCATAATCAATCGAATCCCAACTGAAACCCGGCTTTAGGATGACAATAGAGGCATTCGCGATAGGTTGATTGGTGTTGCGATCATAGACATAGCCTGAGATATCAAAAAGCTGTGGTTCGGCTTGATTCCCACCTGAATTCGATGTGTTGGTGTTCTCGTTGGATGACGCTTGCGCCTCTTGAGGGCCAACTAACTTGGCCGCTTCTGCACCGTTGCACCCAGGAATACGCACCAGTTTGGCTGAAGCTATCAAATCCTCTGCAAGGGTGACTGGGCGTGCATAGCCAAGCGAATCTGCATTATCGGACATACCTGCAAATACTACGGCGACCTGCTCGTTATCTTCATTGATTACCGGCCCACCAGATGAACCGCGTGAATCTGATGCGTCATACTTGATTGCTTCAAACGTTCGAGAACTTGATGAACTCATGGATACTTCTTCGAAGCCGACCACTTGACCACTTGCAATCGAGACGGTTTCTCCACCAACGCCCGAATAACCGACCGATGTCAATTTCTGACCTATTTCGACCTGTTGTTCCATATTTATGGTCACGGTCGGCAAACTCAAACAATCGGCTGGAGGCTCACCGTTTGTGGTGGCAATGATGCGCAACACGGCCAAATCGCGGCCAGCATCTGCATCCACAACTTGCGCAATAAACTGTAACTTTGGCGGATCACGTGGATCAAGTGTGACGTAGATGTATGAAATACCATCTGCGTTGTAATACTGATTCGTCTCGTTATCGCCGATGACATGAAAATTCGTCAAAATCAAACCACGTGAGTCAATGATTGAACCTGACCCGTGCCCAGCCTCTTCCCACGCCGCATCTAGCACGCCAATTCGCACAGTCGCATCAATCACATCGTTCAACGCTATCTTGCCCGCATTCACTTCTTCTTTGGGATTAGCGACGGGTAACTCATTATCTGCAACGGGCGGTTTGTCACTGGATGCAGGTGCAGCCGGAGCCTCGGGCGCAGCAGGCGCTGCCGGAGCATTAGACGAGGAATTGGAAGAAGTTGTCAAACTACTTAACGCGCCTGCACACCCGGTCAAACTGCCGAGTGCGAGCACAAATATAACGAGCATGCGGAATGCAACCTTCATGAGAATCTCCTTTGGCAAGTTCACATACTATTCTAGAGCGTTAAGCAGATAAAAATAACCGTCAGACACAGCGTAATACGGTGCATATATCAAAGTTATTTCTTCACACTTCAGCCGAATTATAGTGAAACAACATCATTGAGGCGTAAAATGTTAATGTAGCTCAGATGACATTGCACCTAGGAATGAGCGCGTCGTGGCCGATAGGTACGGATTAGAATGCCCTGGTCTGCTGCTTGTGCAACCGCACGTAAAATGGTACGTTCGTGGACAAATAAGACTTTAGCTAAGTCACGTACCATCACGGTCGCACCCTGTTGCTCGGCGGAAGTTGCAAGGAGTTGAATCTTCTCTGTTAATGATGATGTCTGATTGCGGAGAACGTCACCGGACCAGACTACAGGAACTAATTCGTTCGCTTTGAGGCGGCGTCCTCGCGGTGCATTATCTGCTGGCAACAAGACAACAACATTGCCAGTTGTCAGCGAACTAATACCAACAAGATCCATCAAACCGCGTGTGTTCCGTACAAAATCTGCACGTGCAAAAGGCGTAGGCATATCGTGCAAATGCTGAATCAACATATCTACACCACGGTTGCGTGTTGTCAGATATTGACGATGATGGCACTGTTGCAGGACGTTTGCAACCACTGCAATTATTGACACTGGCAAAACCGCATGCGTGGTCGCAATGTGTACATTTGTTTCTGCCAACAACGCCCATCGGAGCGCTTCCTGTTTGTTACCTTCCACCAGATGAAACCATGCCAACTCGTGATACCAGGTAAATGCATATGGATCGCGCATTCGGCTATGCACTTCATGGAACTGTAGCAACGCTTGTTGCTTGCGATCATTCAGCTCATGTGAAGCGCGAAGCATGAAGGCCACAAAAGCTGCTTCGTACTCCAGTAATCCTGCGGCATGCGCCTCATCGACACATTGTTCGGCCAATTCTCGTGCCTCAAACCACTTACCAGAATGCGCAAGCAGATGTAAATAACCGAACACCGCCATGTGTCGTTGTCGCAGCAGTTTGAACGTAGTCGCACGCTCGATGACTGTTTGTACGAGATGCTCTGCTTCGTTGATACGACCAAACCGCACAAGATCAAGGCAGAGAATCGCACCAGCCATCAAGTTGGTAACCATATCACCAACATCAAACATGGTGTTGTAGACGTTATAGAGCTGATGAAGGGTAAGCGTGTGTTGCTGTTTTGCAAACGATATGACACCTGCATGGTATTCGAGCAATGCCGACGTTCGTGTGGTCAAGATTTTTTTGTAGCGATTAATCGAGTGAAATGCCACTTCGGCACGCTCAAAATCACCAATGCGAGCAAACACATAACTCTGAGTCAGTGCAATGATAACTTGGCTGAGAATATTCGTTTTAGGGGCACGCATTGCGGTCAGCATTTCCACACTTTTTGATACCTCACCACAATCGATATATGCAAACGTAAGTGCATGCGCGGCCGCAAAGACGATGCGTGGCAGTCCATTCTGGCGAGCATCATCATACACACGTAGCAGAATATCGATTGATTCACGTGGATAACCGGCCCAGCGCAACGATATTCCGGTGCCAATTAATGCTTCGTAGGTGCGTTGTGATGAATGACCGCTGAGTTGTGCCAATCGGTCCACAGCCTGCCGCACTTCTACGGGTTCAGCGCCAAAGCGCCCCATGCGAACTGCGTTGACAGCAAGAAGCCATGCAACATCATTGTCGTTTTGCGGTAACTGCTGCATGAGCCGATATGCCTGTCGCAACATGTGCACATCACCTTTGCGCCACGCAGTATCCGCCACGTCATGCACAATGGTTTGTGCAGTCGCAATATCGCCCACAAACAATGCATGATTGACTTTTGCGATACCTGTGGTCGTCTTCAACGCAAGTTGGTGTACATGCCAGCGTTGATCATACGTCATTTCGGCTATGACACGCTGCCGCACCACCGCATGTACAATCCGTACCGATTGTTCGTGCATGACCACAAGATGCTGTGCTTCGAGCTCTTGAAGTAGGGTGTGTATGCGTCGACGAACGCCCCACTGTCGTGCAACGAGTGCGTCGACTGAAACAGCACCGTCAATGATGGCGAGTAACTGGAGTAACTCATGTGCCGGCGGAGATATCGACCATGTCATGGGTGTTCCGATTAAAGAATCGCCAACAAAGAGCCACTTGCCATCGTGCTCTTGCCAACGCAGCAAGTCATTATTGACCATATGGTGGAGGGTAGTTCGTAATTCATACAACGTATGTGCGTGTGCTGTAAGGGCATCCTGCACGGTTGACGGCACTTCCGCGCCCAACAATGCTTGCAACATCACCACTCTGTCAATATTTGCCAGCACAGTCAACTCAATTTGTGTCGCAGGCACAGTAAGAGTATCGTGTTCCGTCGTTGCGATTACCAGTAAATGAGGATGATTGGTTGCAATAGCATGCAATTCATTGATCATACTTGTCGGAGCATCATCAACAAAGAGTAACAGCGGTTTGTTATCAATGAAACGTACAAAACCACTTATCAACGCATCACGACGCTGTGCGTACGACACATGGGCGTCACTCGTGAGCTGCGAAGACGCAAACGACGCCGCCAATACTTTCTGTTGTGCAGGGGTCAGTTGCGCATAAATGTGCATCACTTCAGCACGCAACGATGCATCATGCGCAATCACGGACATTAGTCGATGATACACCGAGTCTTCGGTACTTCCACCGATTGATCGGCCAAACCACACGGCTCGAATATCGGGACGAAGTCGTTGAAAGTCACGTAAGAGTTGTGTTTTGCCACTGCCACTTGTCCCACGCAACACGACAAATTGTGCATCTCCTGTGACATGTTTATGCCAGATGACGTCCAAATAATCGTGTATGGCCACGCGACTTGGGAGTGTAATCTGGTCGAAGTGGTCAACGCGTTCTATGCACATGCGTTGCGGGGTAATATGCACATGCTGAAGCGATTGTTCAATCAGACGCTCCATGCGGTCCACCCAGTTAACGGGGAGATCATCAATCGCGCGTCGGGCAACCGTTATTTGCTGACGTGCCTGTGACTGACGACCATCAGCTACTAGGAGTTGGATATACCGTTCATGGGCAAGGACGTCCCATTCACGCTCTTTCGCAAAGATATGTGCATACGACAGCTGCCAACGTGAACGTCCTTGCGATACATCGGATTCGAGCAATTGCTGAAGTGTGGAGATATATCGTTCATGAATGTGGTTGGCCATTTCACGCGCCCAACCATATTGTGGTTTCACCAAAAAGTGACCACCGTAGCGAGCTATGGCACGTACGCGCTGTGCATTCGACGCATCCGTGGTGGTGTCTGCCAAAAACGCAACTGCATCCATGCAAATGGTCACATCGTCAGCAAGCGCAATATGTGAACGGGTCACGACTATAGCACTACCGAGCCATTTGCGTAGAACGTAGATGGCATTTCGCAACATGTGCGCTCCTTGATTTACCTCATCAAAGAGCTCAAGTTGAATGCGTTCACGCAAGACAGGTTGATGTACGGGCACAAACGCTAAATAGGCAAGCACACTCCATGCCGCATGACTCATGATTGGTGGTGGTGGTGCACCTGCAAGCGCAAGTTGGCCGAGTGTGGTTAGCACCCAAATCGGTGTACGTTGATCAGTAGTGTCATTCGCGTGTTGGTCCATCATTAAACCCTTTTAATACTGCATGATAGACTTGGTCGTAGTTGACATTTTTAAAATCAGATGTATCTAATTCAATATACGCACCCGGAAGTGCAAGGGCTGGTTCAAATCCGCGTAGCAATCGTTCACGCAGTTCTAGTGCAACTTCACCTTCTTGGTGACCTGGGTGACGACTACCATCCTGTCCACGACGCAGATGTCGTTGCCACAGTATTTCACCTGCACAGACGACATGTACCTGCACAAAACGCACATCGTACTGCGCCGCCAATGCTAAAAATTTGGGTGAATCACGATCAGATTCAAAATTCGATTCAACCACACAGGAACGGTGTGCACGCAGCTCGCTCGCCAACCAGACAAACAGCAAATCCATGCTCGCACGACTCAACCGCTTCGACCAGGCGCGATCGCTCCACCCCAGCGAATCAAAGAGCGATTCCTTGAATACATCCTTCGTCATCAACGGCCAACACAATTGTTTTGCAAGCGCAGTCGCAGCTGTCGACTTGCCAACCCCTGGAAGTCCGTTGATCACAAGAATGTGCGTGGTCATTTGGTTACAACCACCTTGTGTGTGGTGATTGAATCAATAAAGTCAAGGTCGAGCAACGCACCACTCCCGATTGCATTTGGCACGGTCAAGGTACTGTCACTATTCAACTCAAATGGATTCAACACAACATCTCGGGCGTAATAGCGTGCATTTGCGCTGATATCACCCGGTAAGACGAAGTTGGGCAAACTCGCCAACGCAACATTCGCAGACCGCCCGATGCCTGTCTCGAGCATGCCACCACACCAAACTGGAATGTCAGCTGCGTACGCCATATCATGAATTTGCTTCGATGCCGCAAATCCCCCGACGCGGGCTGGTTTGATGTTGATGACACCACACGCACGAAGCTCGATTGCCCAGCGAGTATGCTCCGGCGATACGATGCTTTCATCAAGACAGATGGGTGTACGTATGACACGCTGTAATTTGGCATGATCAAAGATATCGTCGTGCGCAAGCGGCTGTTCAATTAACAGTAGGCCGAATTCATCTAACTGCGCCAAATGTGCTGCGTGATCCAGCGTATAAATGCTGTTTGCGTCAACCTGCAGCAAAATCGTCGGCCAGGCCTCACGAACTGCTCTAGTTGGCTCAATATCCCAACCTGGCTTGATTTTGAGCTTAATGCGTGAGTACCCAGCGGAGATATACCCATCCACCACCTTGAGCAACTGGTCTATCGACGATTGAATACCAACGCTGACACCTACGCTGACTTTATCGCGTTCTCCGCCAAGCATCTGCTTCAGACTTTGTTGCCGCGCATGGCCAAACCAGTCCCACACGGCAAACTCTAGACCAGATTGTGCCATACGATTTGCACGTACCGGCGCAAATATTTGCTGAACATCCGTGGGCTCATGTATGTCATGCGTGAACAGGCGCGGTGCGAGAATGTCACGCAACATGAGCATCACCGTGTCGCTTGTTTCTTCGTTGTACCACGGCGCCGGGCCAACAGGACTCTCGCCCCACCCAGTTATCCCATCGGCGTCAATCCGAACAAGTACCGCATGGGTGCCTTCTTCGCGCCAACCGCTCGTCTCAAAAGGAGAGACATACGGCAAGTGGATCCGTCGAATCTCAACTCGTTCTATACGCATAGCTATCTCCTATTCTGTACGCGGTTGCAGTACATAGTGCCAGCCACGACCATCAATGTTTATACAATCTACCACACGATACGCTGAGGCAAATGCTGCTTCGAACATCGTGCGTTGCATTAAACGCCACTCAAGTAAGCGTTGCTTATCGTGTGTACGCAATAATCCAAGCTGTTCAGGCAGTGGAATCGCCACCGCCGTTCCAGACCAATTAGGCATTTGCACGATTTGTGGGCGATTTGCTGAGACTGCAACGGGGTACACTATTTCATCGTGATGCCAATGTGGGTAGTCTTGTGCAAGATGCGCGTTGACGCGGTCACTATATAACCACCAATCAACCTGGAATCGATCGCTTGGCGCTCCTGCGTTCAGTGCGTCGGTCATTTCACCGTATACATCGCGCTTATACGTCGTGCATGTCGCACCCAGCCGATGAATGTTGAAACTCCCATTGACCGTGGCCAGTGGGTCGTATGTCCAAGTCATAAGATTTGTGCGTCCGTGCGCCAACAACAACGCGCGTTGTGCCAATTTGAGTTGCAACCCGATATCACGACCACGATACTCCGGGAGCACGCCGACTATGTGACTGCAGTACTTGAGCATGGCCGGGGCATGACTTGTAAGACCGTACCACCCCAGGGCAAAGCCAACCATGCCGTGATGTTCGCGCCGACTCCGATCATATGCCCCTAAGAGCACACATTCACTTGTCGCCCACGTAATCAACACATGCGTGGGAATGATCTCGTCACCACTGTTTGACCAGATAATATGGTGGACATCCTGTAAGTCGGCGCAACCTTGCAGATCAGTAATTGGCACAATTTCGATGGTCATGCATTCGCCTCTAACTTACGGGTTCGGCCGCTTCAATTCTACAACGTACGGTCGCTGTACAAAGGTATGCGAAATTTCATCGAAGAGTGGTAATACCTCCGACTCAGCAACAATTTCACTCAACTTGACGTAGACGGCATTTTTGTCATCGTAGCAAAGCGTTGGCACACCGAAACAGTCATACGTCTTCTTGGCGTATTCATGATCGATTTTGAGCGTCTCTAGCAGTGAACGATCATGGACATCACGCGTAAATTGATCCATGGCAACACCACATTCTGCAGCGATGGTTGCAAGTGTTGCACGATTGGTTATGTCTTGTTTGTGTGCGTGGCGAGCATCGAAAACAGCCGTACGAAAGCGATTGGTAATCTCACTACCTTGGCGGCGCACCGCTTCTGCAGCCCAAAATGCGTGCAAACCTCGATATGATGACCAGCCGTCACGCAATGGTGCGTAGTCATCTGCTTGTTCCCACAGCACCCACTGCGAGTCAGCAGGGGCGTTGACTTGTTCGAGCGAAAAATAGCGCCATGTAATCGACACAGAGGGCCGTTGCACCACAACCTGATTTAGCCAACGCGTAGCACGCCATGCAAACGGGCATAAAAAATCATAAAACACAGTGAGTTGCATAAATTCCCCTTATGAAAGCGCATGCACGCAACAGTTGATCACAGACTACACTCGGCGAATACTGCTAGTGTATCACTTTTTTTCGAACGTTTGACCTTGAATGAGTTGTGCGTACAACGCCACTTGTCGACGTTGTGCCTCCATGTAACGATGATGAGCTGACTGATCTGGATAGTACGTCTGACCAAGGATCTGCGGTACCTCGTCTAGCGCGTGTATCACGCCCAAACTCCGAAGCGCAAGCATTGCCACACCACGTGCAGTTGTCTCGATGACCGCAGATGTTTGCACAGGCCGCCCGAGCACGTCTGCACATATTTGCAACCAAGTAGGCGAGCGCAGTAAGGCACCACCACTCGCTATCACGCGGTCTGTGGCAGGTAATCGTTGGGCAATAAGACCAAAGCGCAAGGCAATGCTTTCGAGAGCAGCGCGCAACACCTCATGCGCAGTTGTTCCAAGATGCAACCCATGAATAGTAGCCTTGGCAGCGCCTGCCCAACCAGGACTACGTTCTCCGGCCCAGAGCGGCAATATGGTCAACCCATGACTATCTGGCGTCATACACGCAATTGTTGCCTCAATCGCATCGTCATCGTCGCTATCAAATCGGAGTGTTTCGCGGATCCACTGATAGATGTTGCCGCCCTCGCTGGTGGCACCACCAACCAACGCGGTCGCTCCATCGATACGATAGCACCATAACCCGGCAGGTGGTTGCGGAAATCCAGGCATTGCCACGCGTAATGCACCCGTTGTACCAACTGTGAGTGCTAATGCATCTGCGTTCACACATCCACTGCCTACATTAGCCGCTGCACCATCCCCGATCGCGCCATACCAACGCACCTGCGCGAGCCACGGCCAGCGGTGTGTGATAGCTGGCACGACACCGACATGTGCTTGCGTTACGTCAACCACAGCTGACAACATTTCGTCGGTCATCTGGAGCTCCGCTAACCACACCTGATCCCACTGCAACGACGTGCGATTGAGCAATCCGGTCCAAGCAGCATTACTCGGAGTAACGCGACGGATACCCAACCACTGATAGTCAAGAAACTCTGCAAACGTCATCCAAAAACGCGCACGTTGCCATTCATCAGCATGTTGTTGTTGCAACCAATGGATGCGTGCAGGCCAGTAGTTAGGTCTGATAAAGCATCCAGTGCGGTCATGTACATGGTGCTCATCGTACGTAGTGCGCAGCCAATGAGCACTTGCGTCGCTTTGGGTATCTGCGTAAGTGCGCACTGGTCCAACAGGCTCTCCATGCGCATCAACACCGACCATGGTTGTAGCCATCGTTGCAACGGCGACTGCGGCCACATCATCTGCGCGCGTGGCAATTTGCAGAGCGACCGTATCGAACAACGACGCACATAATGCTAACAATGCATGCGCATCCACCTCAGCCGCACCAGTTGCCGTTGTGATGACGTCGATGCTTTGACGCGCTTCAACGCTATCAATATGTCGTACCAACGCATCAAAACACAACAAACGCACGGAACTCGTGCCGATGTCAAGCGTGAGTACTAATGGTGCTATTGCCTCAGCAAGCGATACAGTTTGATGGTCTCTGTGCATGCATCTTTCCATCTATCACGTGTGGCTCCATTGTACATACAAAATCACCCTGGTCGGATTGACCAGGGTGATGTATCGGGCAGAAGCATCCTACTCGCGTGGACGCAGTGCCAGCGTAATTTCAAATTCTAACTCATCAGTTCCACGCAACACGTTCACTTTGACGATGTCATTCGGTTTGAACTGCAACAGCACGCCACGCAACGATGCTTGCTCACCAAGTCTGATGCCATCGATTGCCACGATTACATCGCCAGCCCTAATCCCAGCATTTGCTGCAGGGTACCCATCGCTCACCGACGTCACAAATGCACCTTGCTGCACCTGCAGGTCATTTTGGATGGCGATATCTGCATTGATCATACCGTACGTTATTCCCAAGAACGGATACTGTACTTCACCGGTTGCAATGATTTGCTCGCTGACTCGACGGGCGATGTTTGACGGTACAGCAAACCCAAGCCCTTCGATGCGTGCCGTGCCCATCCCTTGATCGCGGTAGACGAGCGTGTTGATGCCCACAATCTCGCCCTTCATATTCAGCAATGGACCACCACTATTACCGCTGTTGATGGCCGCATCTGTTTGAATTAAATCTTCTGGTACGTCGGCACTCAGCGATCGATGCAATGCACTAACAACCCCGACAGTCACACTGTTTTTGAACTCACCGAGCGGACTGCCAATCGCTATAACGGTCTCGCCCTGGCGAAGTGCATCAGAATTCCCGAGCGTCAAATACCCAGGTACGGCACCTTCAATTTTGAGCAGTGCCAAATCCATTAACGGGTCATCACCTACAACTGTTGCACGACGTGTGCTGCCATCAAACATCACCACTTCAATCTCACTGTATCCTTCGATTACATGATGATTTGTGATTACATACCCGTCAGGACTGATGATTGCACCCGAACCACTCCCTGTGGCATCTGAGCTGTTGATTCCTGTGCTGAGCCGATTGATTACCGTCACAACCGCTGGTGAGACCTTTGCGACCACCGTTGGCACATCTATGCCACTCGTTGTCCCACGTACCGGTTCAGTCACTTGATCTGATGGCGTAGCAGGTACGGCTGTTGGTAATGGGAGGCTCGTCGATTCTGGAGTTTGCTGTGCGACCGTCGAAACGGGTAACGCTTGCGAAACCGCCGAATCAACTGCCTGACGAAGTTGACGCTGTGTAATGAAGACTGCAGCCCCAGCGCCAGCTACCGCCCCAAGAATTGCACCACCCAATAGAGTGATGAGAAGAATGCTGATGATAACAAAATTATTGAGACGACCCATGCACGACCTCCAAAACATCACGTGATGTGTGTGTGTAATTACCTTGTACCACCTGTATTGTGAACTGCCTGCATAAATTGTATATGAACACAATATGAGCATCATATGAGCCAACTGAGTATAGTACAAAAGCCATACATCTGCTATACTAATGGTGCACTTCAACGATGAAATAGCATATTTATTAATACGCATGTAAATTACCATCTACACACATGCTTCGTCACAGCGAGATTCTATGATTCTAGAACAACGATATGGTGCATCCCAAGTAGCATTACGTGCTGCCGATGTACTTGTTCAACGTGCAAGCACCGGCCAAGCAGCCTCGCCTGACACTTTTCGCCGCGAAATCTTCCGTACCGGTTGGCAAATCATCAAAGAGCGCCAGTCCATCGGTTCGTTGGTCAATTTGCTCAATACACTCCTTTGGGCACTTGAGTCTGCCGATACACCAAACGAACTGCGTGACACTACACATCAGGTGATTGACACATATCGCCGCCAGTTGACGCAACGAGTATTTGATTCAGCAAATCACAGTTTGAGTGTGCTTGCACCATGTCGGCGTATCATGATTCATGGGTATAGCACGACCGTACAATATGCATTGCAGCACGCACTCCGCAGTGGCCAAAAAATCGACATCACGTGCGTTGATGATGGCAACTCCATCACACATGCGGCACTGTGCGAACGCATTGCCGCCATCGGCCTTGACGTCGCCTCTCTTCCACTTGCGTCAGTACACGCACAGCTTGCTGCACATGACGCCGTGGTCGTCGGAGCTGACACACTTGATGCACAAGGCCTGGTCAATTCGCATGGGACAGCGCAGATAGCACATGCTGCACAACACGCGTTGGTGCCGTTTTATGCATTTTGCACAAGCGAAAAGTTCTTACCAAATGCCTTCTACACAGCCCCCGTGCAACCTCTCCACTCTGACGAACGGGTATCAACTGCTATCACCACTGATGTTGAGCTTGATCGCACACCCATCGAACATATCTCAGCACTTATCACCGAACGCGGTCCACTCCCCGTACCAGCGGTCATTGCCTGGCTTGCCACTACACCACTTCACCCGTGGCTTGTTGGCCGCGGTCATTCGGCATAAATACATTTCCATCACCACACGCTATCGAGAGTCTGTTGCATCGGTGTATAATCGTACTATGTCATTATTCACTGACATTCCTCGGCTTGACATTCGCTCTTTTATGATTTACCATTAATTACGTATGAGTGATAAATTAAACAAACAACAAAAGAAAAAGAGCGACATGGAATTACTAGAAACCTTGTTAGGCCGTCCAGGCGCCGCTAAAACGCCTGCAGATCGACGTGCAACCAGCAAGACGTCAGCGCACACACCACGCAAAACAGGTGCAATCCCATCCACACGTGCTACGAGTGGCATCAGCGTCAAGCGCAACACAGGTGCCATCAGCACACCACAAAACCCGCGAACAACTGCGGCCAACACGCTTAATGCGGCACCGCACACACAGACCGGTAGCATGCGGACATCACTCCGCGAGACAGGCTCATTCTCTGCGCCTCGCACAACTGGCAGTATCACAACGACTCGCTCAAGTGGGAACACGTCAACTATGCGCAACACAGGGGCACTAAATCGCCAAAGTGAGCGCACGGCACTGCCCCAGACCGGCACAGGGAGCCTCCGACGCACTACCGGCACCAGCCAAACAAAACGCATCGCTCCCCCACGTTACACCATCGAAGAAGATGATTACTATGGTCTGTTGAATCAAAATTCTTCAGTCATCTATACCGCTGGAACCAATCTTTTCTGGATTATTTTGATTGTAATAATTGTCTGGCTGGTCGTAAGTATGGCACAAGCAAACCCAACTCAATCGTTTGTCAGTGAATACACGCCCAATACAAGTTTACGCGCCGTCGCCCAAATCATTGGCATCCAACTACCCGAACCAACGGCAGCACCGGCAGCCAAGCCGATTATCATACCACCAGGAGAAAGTTCGATACTTGGTACGCCGACAATCTCAGCGGAACAAATCGACGTCATTCTGCGCACCCACAACTCACCGGCACAAGGTACCGGACAAATATGGATAGAAGCCGGTCTACAATACGGTATCGATCCCATATACGCATTGGCGTTTTTTATGCATGAGTCCGGGTACGGTACTAACCCAGAATGGGCTGGATTGAAGCCAGATGGTACGACCACGCACAACGTGGGCAACATCATATGTGCCGGGTATCGTACATGCTACGGGCGATTTCGAGATTATACTGATTGGCGAACAGGCATTTATGACTGGTATCGGCTCATCGCAGTCGAATACGTTCAATGGCGCGGATTAGCAACGGTCGAAGGCATTTTGCCAGTGTATGCGCCGGCATTTGAAAACGACGTACCACGCTACGTAAACGCCATTAAATATGTGGTGGCCGAATGGCGCCAAACAAACGCACTCTCGCAACCATAAACTCATACATCCAGAGTTTTTATCCCTGCGTAAGCATTGATAGGCGGCGCCTTTCGCACCAGTTTCGTTCTCGCGCCGCCTTTCTATGAATGATACACCCCACCTCGTGCAGTACGACGGTGGGGTTTGTGTGTGGCGTGCCCATGACGATCAATCGTGTATCAGGGCGACGTCAAATCACGGTAGATATACCATGATTTCCGATAATAACTAGGCATCCCATTGCGACGATAGCAGAATCCTTCTGGACACGGTCCAGCAGAAAAAGGAATGGTTACCAGACCCCACTGTTGGGCATCTGCACCAGATGCAGGTGGAAAGTCTTCGTATTTGAACCAAAAAATCACTCCAATTTCTCGGTTCCCATTCGCAAGTTTGCGTGTTGATAATGTGCGATACACCGAAGCTAAAAAGTCCGCTTGTCCGGCTTCAGATTGCCGCGCATACGCCACGTTATAGCCAATTTCGGTGACCCATACCGGTCGTAACGGATCGTTCAATGCGAGTAATTGCGCACGCAGACGGTCAAACGCAGCAGACAATGTCGTGACACCGATTTGCTTCAATTCCCAAGGATAGGGGTGATATCCTACGGCATCGAGCGGCCAACGCTTAATCTGTGCAAAGGAGGTCGTAAATGACGTTGAGGCATAAATCGCTGCTAAATACTCCATGTCTGTCCGCGCAGGTACACTCCCATGTGCCTCTGTACCACGCGGATGCAAGCCACCAAGGATAATCGGCGTTTCACGACAATAATTCCCAAGTCGGTTACCATTACAACTGCGATACAGAGTGGTTATCAACTGTGCCCAATGTTCCGGTGGAATCCCATTGTGAATTGGACCTGACGGAGTATACCGAGCCAGTCTGTTTGCTTCGTTGAGCACTTCTACTGCGTGGATTTTCTTGCCGTAGCGCATGATCACCCGTTGCGCACGAAACATCCATTCCGTCATGTATGCGTTATAGCCGGGACCAAATTGCGGGTGTGTGCGATACGGCCCGACAGCTATTTTATTCGCATCAACACCCATAATAAGGTCAAAGTTCAATAACAACAGCACCTTCAAATTGTTGGCAGGTGCAACCGTGTTGATGAAATAGTCGTATTGACTGATTGCCGCGTCAATCTGTGCATGTGTGGCCCCCATGGCAAGTGGAATACGCATGTCGAGACGCACCCAACGGACACCAATTGACTTCATCATTTGACCCATGGTCAGTTGCGCACGCGTATTCACTTGACCATTGACAACCTCATAAAACGGATCACGCCCAACTAAGCCCATTATTCCTGCTGGCACACGAGAACCCGCACTGCGTGTAGCTGTCGGGGTAATGGTACGCGTAGCGGTTTTCGACGGCGTACTTGTCCGCGAAGGCGTGCGTGTCCGCGACGCCGTACGACTCATCGTCGGTGTTGACGATGCCGTTGGCGTGCGTGTGATTGTGCTGGTGAAGGTGCTGGTGAATGAAGACGTCGGCGTTTCGGTGATTGGGAACGGCGTATCACTCGTACTCTGTGTGCGACTATCGTGTTGTCGTGGGGCAAATGCAAAAATATGCATTGGCATAAACGAATCGGCGAACACACGCCAATCAATCACAAACACGCTCATCACGACAATGACGATAATGATACGTTGTGCACGCGATCGCCTCATGAATACCTCTGAAGAATAGAGTCTCGAATTGATGTTTAGCTACTATGGATTATAGTACAAATTGCCTATTTACCATCGTTTGGGTTATAGCCGACGGCTGCATGCATACGACGCATCACGGCTATAGAGAGATAAAATGACGAAACGCTGAGGAAGAGCACGGCAACCAGACATATAACTACGCGGAGCAACCGTGAACGACCATCAATGTAGTCGTATACAACACGTGGTGAATCGCGCACTTCACGTTGTGAAGTCAACTCAACAACACCAACGGGCTGCGATGCAAGCCGCTCGAAGAGTGTCGCCCGAGCAGATGCAGCTACATCGATACGACCATCTGTGGTAACCGCCATCGCCGAGATGCGCCATGCGCCCTCGATCTGCGCAACAAACGGTGCGACGACCACAATAGGTGCCATATCGGGCAATTGGGAGAGCACACGTTGTGTCCAATCCGATGGACATTCGGCACATGTTACCTCTACAAACCGATGCCCTGTGCTACTACTATCGGCCGGAATACGCACATATACAGTATCGCCATTCGCTTCGCCAAGCATGAATGGGATGGCAGTCCGCTGCGTGTACGGGGTTCGCGTGGGCAGCGGCTGTGGCGTTGGTTCACCATTGAAGAGCAAATAGTCGTCACGCACCTCAGGACGTTGCAATGCTTCAACCAATCCCGGAAGTGGTGAGGTATCAAGTGCACGTACGCGCAACGGCGCAGGGGCATTCCATGTCTCCTGCATGGATTGTGCATCACCAAGATCAACATGTATCACCATCGCCCCAGACTCATCGACAAAGACAAGTGCAGCAACTGGCGTGATTACTGACGCTGCATGTAGAGGGGTCGTCAACAACGATATCACTACAAGAGCAACACCCATTACCCAGCGGCGTACGGATGGAATACAGATCACAGGATCGTCGCTTTCACAAAATTCGTCGTACCACCGGTGGCAATCGGATGCCCTCCCACCAACACAATCAATGTGCCTGGACGTAATACTCCTTGCGCGACCAATGTGTGGCGCAGAAGTTCAATAAGATCATCAAGACGATTTACCGCGCGCACACGATATGCATGCACACCCCATACCAGCGACAACTGGTTGATGGTCAGTTGTTCGGGTGAGACTGCGATGATGCGCACATGTGGTCGACGGCGTGCAACCAGACGCGCGGTCAACCCGCTCATGGTAAACGCCACAATTGCCTCGGCGTTAATTGCGTCGGCAATAGCACATGCCGCATCACTCATGGCCATGGCGGTGGCGTCGTCTGGCGCGCGCACTGTGGGTATCGGTGCACCCACATCACCACTTCGACCGCTCCGCTCACTGGTTAATGCAATCCGGTGCATCATCTGTACTGCTTCAACTGGCCATGCACCAGTGGCTGTCTCGCCACTCAGCATGACGGCATCACTCCCATCGATGATGGCATTTGCCACATCACTGGCCTCTGCCCGCGTTGGTCGTGGATTACGAATCATTGAATCGAGCATCTGCGTAGCAGTAATGACTGGAATACCACGAAAATTTGCCGCCTCGATGATGCGTTTTTGTGCAAGCGGCACCTGCTCTGGCGGCATCTCGACACCCAAATCACCACGTGCCACCATGACACCATCGCTCAACGCCAAGATACCGTCGAGATCGTCTAATGCTTCAGGTTTTTCGATTTTGGCAACCACACCAACTCGGTGGGGCGTGGTGGCAATCACATCCCGAATCAGTTGCATGTCAGCTGCACGACGCACAAATGAGAGTGCCACATAATCTATTCCTTGAGACAACCCAAACAACAGGTCTTCGCGGTCTTTGTCGGTCAACGCCGGTATACTTACAGCAACACCCGGCAAATTGATGCCTTGATTCTCGCGTAATTCACCCCCAGCAATGATGCGCGTTTGTACGCTGCTGGATGCGACCGAGATCACCTGCAACTCGATCAACCCATCACTCACCAAAATACGGTCACCGGCCACCACATCGTGCACAATATGTGCATACGTCGTCGACACGATTGTCTCATCGCCGTGCAACGGCTCGACGGTTATTTGTAACTCTTGCCCGGCACGCAGCAGTACGGGTTTACCGTTTTTTAGGGGTCCTGTACGAATTTTGGGTCCTTGCAAATCTTGCAGGATGGCAATTGGCCGTTGTGCGCGTTGTGCAGCCGCGCGCACCGCGGCAATTCGCCGAGCATGATCAGCATGCGTACCGTGTGAGAAGTTCATGCGGGCCACGTTTATGCCGGCCTCAATGAGCGCATCTAACTGCGTATCAGATTCACACGCCGGCCCTATAGTGGCCACAATACGTGTCATACGTTGTTGGGTAAATGGCATGCGCCTCTCCTTATATTCGCCTTTAATAATAACGTATTTCTTTGATGCACATGCTATTAGAACTCGACGTGTGCGCTGATTTTCTCGAGTAACGACTGCCCCACACCACTCACCGCATCAAGGTCAGCTAGCGATGTGTAGGCGCCATGTTGTTCACGATAGTCGATGATTCGTTGTGCCAATGCTGGCCCAACGCCAGGTAGTTCGGTTAATTCTGCGACAGAAGCAGTGTTGAGATTAACCAAGGCTGATGTGTCTTGTTCTGGTATGCGGGCTGGTACTGGTTGTGCAATCGTATCCATGCGGCTTGGTACATGTACGTGCGTTGCATCATCGATGGTAGCTGCCAGATTGATGGCGGTGGCATCGGCATCGGCACTCAACCCTCCGGCACGAAGCACCACATCAACTACACGCACATCGTGTTGCGTCTCAAACGCATAGACACCAGGTACATTGACAGCACCCGTTATGTAAAACACCTGTGACAGTGGGGTATCAGGTTGCTCATCCAACGTTTCAGCGTGAGCATCATGCACCGGCACCGTGGGTGCAGTTACAATGATGGGTGTTTGTGATGCAGTGGCTGGTGTAATCAATTGCCAGGCAATGAGACCTGCACCAACAAGAATCACGCCCCAGACGATGCCAGTCACGATGCGATGGAGTTGATCGGTCATTGCACACCCCTCATCATCAGAGTTCGATGCGTCTTGTACCGATTATCCATGGCAAAAAGGTACGCAGAAAGACAGCGCACCGGCATCTATGATGCGGGCGCGCTGTCGGAAATGTGTGCTCGCTCAGGAGCGTTTTTTGGCAGATACGCGGGTTGTTGCGCTACGCTTCTTGGTTGGTGCAGATTTGGCCGTAGATTTCGTAGCGGCACGCTTTGTGGTCGTCGTTTTTTTCGCCGGTAGCGTGGTAGCACTTTTTGCTGACCGCGACGTTGTTTTTGATGCGCTCTTCGATGTGCTCTTCGATGCGCTCTTGCGCGGTGCCGATGTACCCGATGATCGCCCACGTGACGTTGTCACTTGTTTGGCAGAAGAGCCGACACCACCCGTACTCTTGTTTGATCGGCCTTTGGCGGGCTTCGCAACGTACGTGGCAGCGTCATAGGCATCTACTTCGGCCAAATCGTTGACGAGATAGGTGCAATCAGGATAGCGCTGGCAGCCGTAGAACGGCCGGCCAAATGCACCCTTGCGCTCAAGTAATTTGCCTTGCTTGCAATGTGGGCAAGTCACATCGGTCACCGTTGGCGGTGCAATTGGTTTGCCGTCACGGCCGATTTTGCGCGTCCCCTTACACTCGGGATAGCGTGTACACGCCAAGAAATTACCAAATCGGCCACGTCTTAGAATCATCGGACCGCCACACAAATCGCACGTAACGTCCGGCACAGGGGTCGTATCAATCAGTGCATCGCGTGAGACCAACTCCACGTTACCCGCTGCATTTCGTTTGAAATCACTGGTAAATGAACAGTCAGGATAGCGATTACAACCGATAAATTCACCGGTGCGCCCAAATCGCACTTGTAGCATGCCACCTTCACACTTGGGGCACGGCAAGCCGACGTTGGTGTCAGGGCGATCTTGCGGTGTGTTCGTAATAAGACCGTTCAGCACATCATAAAACTCTGCGATGACCGGCACCCATGGTTGCTCGCCATCGGCAATTGCGTCAAGGCGTTTTTCCATGTCCGACGTAAAATCGTACTCGACCATGCTGGTAAAATCTTTGACCAGCAAATCATTTACGGTCATTCCCAGCGTAGTTGGCTTGAAACGTTGATTTTCCTGTTCGACGTACTTTCGATCAACGATGGTCGCAATTGTCGGCGAGTATGTTGAAGGGCGACCAATACCACGCTTCTCGAGTTCTTTGATGAGACTCGCATCACTGTACCGCGGTGGCGGTTCTGTGAAATGCTGATTAGGCGTCAACTTTTGTAGATCAAGTGCTTCGTTGACGTCTAGCATCGGTAGACGTCGTTCACCATCTTCATCTTCTTCGCCATCATCGAGACTGACGTTGTAGACTGCCAAAAATCCGGGCACCTTGAGAACTTGACCGGTTGCGCGGAATGTATATGGCGCAGGTGTAGTCAGAGTGAGACCTGCGGCAATGTCCACGGTCATACTATCAAAGACTGCCGGAGCCATTTGGCTGGCAATAAAGCGCTTCCAGATTAAGTCATAGAGACGGAATTGATCGTGCGATACTTTACTTTTTACGTCAACGGGTTGGCGCCGCGCTGAGGTAGGTCGCACCGCTTCGTGTGCTTCTTGGGCGCCGCGTGCTTTTGTTGTGTATGCGTTTGGCTTTGCGGGTACAGCATCGGCACCGTACTTTTGACCGATAAACGCTCGTGCCTCTTCTTGGGCCTCACGCGCCACATTCACGCTATCGGTACGCATATACGTAATCAGACCCACAGTACCATCGCTGCCGCCAAGATCAATGCCCTCGTAGAGTTGCTGGGCCAACATCATGGTCTTCTTGGCCGAGAAACCAAGTTTGCGCGATGCTTCTTGTTGCATCGTGCTCGTGGTGAATGGCGGGGCTGCGTTGCGCCGCTTATCCGCACGCTTTACCGAACTGACCTGCCATGTTGCACCATGTAGATCGGCGACAATTGCATCAGCTGCCGCCTGATTGCCAATATCAAACTTGTCTAATTTGCGCCCATTCACTTCTATCAGATTGGCACGAAAGGGTGAAGCATTCGCCTTCTTCTGCAACAAATCAGCTTCGATTGTCCAGTATTCTTGGGCTTTGAAGGCCAAAATCTCACGTTCTCGTTCGACCACTAGTCGCACAGCTACAGACTGCACACGACCTGCAGAGAGCCCACGACGCACTTTGTTCCACAGCACACGTGACAAGCGATAGCCGACAAGACGATCTAGCACACGCCGCGCTTGTTGTGCATCAACCAGCGCCATATCAATGGTGCGCGGATTATCGATGGCCTGCTTCACGGCGTTTGGTGTAATCTCGGTAAATGTGACACGGTGGACAGGTGTTTTTTTGGGAATATTAATGGCCTGCACAATATGCCAGGCAATCGCCTCACCTTCGCGATCCGGGTCAGTTGCCATGTAAACGGCATCCGCAGTGCGTGCATTGCTACGCAATTGCGCCACCACATGTTCTTTTCTTCCATGATTTCGTAGGTAGGCGTGAAGTTATTATCGACGTCAATACCTTCGCTTTTTTCGGGCAGATCACGGACGTGGCCAACAGATGCTAAAACACGGTATCCTTTTCCAAGATATTTTTCAATTGTTTTGGCTTTGGCCGGCGATTCGACGATCACCAATTTATCTGGCATGAACATTCCTCATCAATTACAAATCACTCAGAAGGGTGGTGCGCCGATTTATACGTACATCCATTTTGTCAATATATGAGGTATTGAATAGGATTGTCAAGTGGCAACAACCGTATTTGAACGATATTCATCCGTTCTTACACAATTCATGGATACATTCGAGTACCAACCATCACCTGCGTATTCTGCATGCACTTCACGTTGCATGCTATCATACGTACCAATACATGTTCGGTGATACAGAGGTAGCGCGTGTCAGTTGTTGTATTGTGTGGTGCACTCTTTATTATCTGTGTGAGTGGGTATCCTATCGCGGTGCGACTGCGTGGATTGCATCATCCACTTGATTTGGTCTACCAATCGACCATTGTAGGCATGTTACTTCATGGTGGAGTTGCCGTGGGATTAGCAGCACTCGGCATTTTTCATATTGCACTCCATGCCTTGATTGTATCAATCCCTATCGGCTGGGCCAGCTGGGAGATGCGCGGTCGCGATATCAATGCGTGGATCCCACGCCACATCGAACCACAAGAACGGTTGGTGGTGGTTGCATTTGCACTGCTCATCGGACTCTCGGTGTGGCTCAATGGCACGCCAAGCGAGGTCATCATCGGAGGTCGCGATGCAGGCGTGTACGCAAACACCGGATTCATGATTGCACGAACTGGGAGTATTGTGCAACAAGATGCCGTTTTGGCGGATCTAGCACAACGTCGATTGACCGATGCTGGAGCTGCTCAGGGGTGGAGTAATTTATTGGGCGTTCAATCTGCAGATCGCTTCATGGCATCGCGCATGCGTCTTGCTGGGTTGTTCATTTTTGATGATGGTGCAACGCAAGGATTCTACACACCGCAATTTCTCCATTTATTTCCGGCATGGATTGGTCTGTTTAGTGCCGTGTTTGGTGTGCAACTTGGACTGCTTGCTACCGGGTTGGCAGGTGTTGTCGGCGCTTGGAGCATCGGCATGGCAGGTCGCGCACTCAAATCGCCGTGGGTGGGTGTGATCGCCATGGCATTCATCACCTTGAATGGTGTGCAGGTATGGTTTAGTCGCTATCCAATGTCTGAGACGACGGCGCAGTGGCTCTTTTTTGCGGCCATCTACGGGTTAGCCATGCGTACCTTGACACAGCGACATGACACACAGATGACCAGTCTGATTGCAGGTGCGGCAATTGGTCAGATGATTCTTGCACGGCTTGACTTTGTATTTGTGGTAATCCCATTTGTGGGATGGCTGGTCTGGCGTTGGTTTCGTGATGACGTTGACCGATCGTTACGTTGGGTCATCGCCGCCTTCATGATTACGGCGAGTCATGGCATACTTCACCTCTTGACCATATCGCGCGGATATTTCATCGATACATTCTTTGCGCGGTTACAAGATACCGCACTCAGCGCATTATTGGTCTTTCCATTACTCACACCGGCCCTCCAACGCACATTTTTGCTTCGACCATGCTCGCCGTTGACGGCACAACCGTGCCCCGACCAGAGCATCTCCGATGCACCGTGGCAGATAGGTCGAATCATCGCAGAGTTCGGTGCGGTTGCACTCATCATCGTATTGCTCGTCTGGTTACGCCGTTACCGCACACCGATTTTGGCCCAATTAACGACACTCACACCGTGGTACATGTGCATCTGCAGAGTAGCGGCCGTGACAATCATCCTGGCAGGCGTGTATGCATACGTCGTACGGCCACAAATTCTCACCGCAGACATGCTCAAAGAACTGCCACAGTGTCTATCAACCACACAACTTCGCGCACCAACCGGGAGTTGCTTGGCACTTCAGAGTTATGTCGGAGCACCAATCATCCCGCCCACGTATCCCGACGCAGTCGTTCAATCAATGCAGCAAGTTGTTGCTCGCATACGCGGTGAAACATACGAAGCCGCACCGTTACGCGATTTGTACGCTAACTCCAAAGCTAATCTCGTGCGTGTTGGGTGGTACATATCACCGCTGGGGGTTGGCTTGGCACTTGCCGGTTTGGCAGTGTGGCTCTGGCGCGGAGTCGGGCGACGCGATTGGTTGTTCATGGCTGTAACGGTAGCGACAGCGTTCATCTTCATTGAGCTGAGTTACGGGACGAGCAGTCAGACGTACATCTACATCATGCGTCGTTATTTGCCCAATGTGTATCCAGGATTTGCTCTGTTTGCAGCCTTTTCACTGCATCAACTCTGGGGCACGCCGCGGTGGCGCAAACTCCTGGCAATTGGCCTTGGAAGTGCCGCACTGCTCTTTTTGGTGGCAACAATCCGACCCGTCATACAAATGCCCGAGTTGCGCGGTTCCTTTGCTACGGTGGCAACAATTGCTGCGACGCAACAACCACAAGATATCACCATCATCCGTGGCGGTTCGCCCAATTACATACAAGCTCGCGATGCCGCCGATGTGTTGGCGCTCCCGCTCATTGCCATTCACGACCGCGCAGCATTCGGATTACGCAGCGAGTTCCCGGAGCGTTATGGACGGGACTTGCGCCAGCTCTTTGCGCACTGGATGTCACAAGGTCGCGCCGTTCACTTTCTCCTCGGTGCAAATGGGGCATTGTGGTTCCCCGATATGCACTTCGTCAAGCGTGGCGATGTGAGCAGCAAATTGCCAGAGTTCACTCAACTGCGCAATCAAAAACCAGCTTTGGTTGATTCACTGAATATTTCGTACCAGCACTACGAACTCGTCGCGGGCAGTGCACCACTACCACGCTTGATAGACGCACATGATACCGCTGCGCAGGTCAGTGGATTCTATCCACACGAACGCATAAAACAGCGGCTGTTTGCCTGGACAACCGGGTCAGCCGTCGTCCGCCTACCATTGCCAACTGCTCCAAGTACGATCTTGATCCGTATGGCATCAGGAACACGACCTGACGGCATACAACCACCGGTGTGCGTGAGTACGGCCGGGCAGCCGTTGCCATGGGGCGATCAACAACCAACCTGGTCGACGCCTCAATGTCAATTCGTCGATGATAGCCTGAACACATACGAATTTGCGGTGACGACCCTGCCACGCAGTGATACTGACACATTATTGGTGCGAATCGAAACACCGGCATGGGTACCAGCTGAACTAGACGCCACCATCAACGATGGTCGATCACTGGGCGTGCAATTTATTGGAGCGGAGATACGCCCATGAACTACATGCGCATCATTCCGTTGAGTGTGAGTCTACTCGTCACTGCGTTGTACTGGATGACGCGCACCGATGTGCATACCTTTGATGCGCTCTCGTACATCCTTGATGTGATGCGCAAACCGTGGAATGAACTTTTCCACCCGCATCATTTGGCATATGGGCCATTTGGGGCGCTCATGGTCGTCATAATTGGCGGTAGTGCAGAACACGCGCTGCAACACGCAAACGCGATTGCCGGTGGACTCGGCGCAGGCGTCTTTGCGGCCATCGTACTACGGCGATATCAACGTATCGATGTGGCACTTATTGCCGGCTTTGCGTTGAGCGTTTCATACGCCTATTGGTACTACGCCATCGAAGTTGAGGTCTACACCGTTGCAGCGTTATTTCTGCTTTGCATCATCTGGTTTCTTGATGAGCCAACGCCACACCGCTGGCAGTGGCAACTCGGGCTTGCACTGAGTATCGCTGGTGCCGTGCTTTTTCACCAAACAAATGCCCTACTCGTTGTCCCACTACTTGTTGCCATGGCGTACAACATCCGTTCCTACCCCAATCATCGCACTGGGTGGATCATTAGTGGGGTTGGGGCCGTGACAATTGTGAGTGCGGCATACGCATATGTGATGGTAGTGGTTAGTGGTTTCACTGACTGGTCATCCGCTCAACAATGGCTCTTACAATATGCAATTACTGGTTGGTGGGGCGGCCAGGCCACACTTGGCGACATCGTAGATGGCGTAAGCCAAACGATTGCCTGGTCCTACGGTGCCCTCATTGGCCTCATCACACTTGCGCTGAGTCTCTGGCAACTGCGCACGCGCACATTCATGCATAGTGCGTGGCATGGATGGTGTTGGAGTTGGATCATCGTGTATGTTGCGTTCTTTACGTGGTGGGAGCCCGATAACATTGAATTTTGGATTGCGGTCACACCATTGTTCATTTTGGTGCTGATTGCGCCACTACGACACACGCGCGCATGGGGATGGAGCATCCGGGGATTCATTGCACTGATTGTATGTACTTTTTACATCAACTACGATGCAATCGACTTTCGTGGAAATGCACAAAATGACTTACAACGCGAATTCGCAGCAGCCGTCGCGACGCAGAGTACCCCAAACGATTTACTGCTCATTCCTGATGGACTGCAAGAGTTGTACATGCCGTTCTATCACCAGCGCAAACACTTTATGTCTATCAATGCAACGATGGCACAGATGGGTAATTGGCAGATGGCATGTGACGAACTCCAACGTGCGATTGATCGGAGCCAACGTGCTGGTGCGCAAATCATCGTTGCCAGTGACTTTTTGGTGCCTACCGACACGATGCAAAAACGATTCGGTTTGACTGCGGCTTCTGTTGCAGGCTGTTTCAAGTACCTCATGCCGGTCATGCACCCGATGGAAATGCCCAAAAACGCGCCTGAGCATGTACGCATTGCAACACCTGGGGAGCAGCTCACATCGAATGTATGGCGCACTGATACAACACCACTCATTGGTTGGCAAACGATGCACATGGAGGTCATGCAACGCCAACTCCCGTGGATGTTTCGTGCGGCTCTCGACCCGAATCTAATCTCTCCCATACTCGACATTCCGCTCCCACGCACAATGGCTTTCGACGTTGAAGTACGTGACAGTGCGGATATGTATGCACAGTTGTTCGTCAGTGATACAATGAACATATTCAGTGAAGAGTTCTCGATTGGCTGGCAATTACAGGCAGGGCGTCACTCATATACGATTGACTTACAGACATTGCCGAGCGTGCCAACTCGTTTAGTACAGTTCCGATTTGACCCGGTTGCCGATGGGATGAATGGTGTCATAATTATTTACGGCATATCAATTGAGTGAATCGTCATTGAGGTAGGATCATGATGCGTAAACGAATAATCGGGCGCTTGCGCTATCTGCGCAATTTGGAGATATGGAACATTGTATCCATACCAACCAGCCTAATTATTGTGATGACACAGTTAATGATTTTCGAATGGCAGATGATGGTGTACAACATCATCGTCATGACGTTTATTTTTTTGCAAGGTGCCATTTACTGGGACACAAAGCATAGCAGTCTCATCCAAAAGCAAAGCCGACTGCCTGATACGTTTCGCACCAATTTTCGCACGTTACGCTGGTTTAACGTCGTGCTTTTGTGCATGTATCCGGCCATGTCCATCTATGGAACATACAGCGGCAATCTCTTTTTTGCGACATCATGGTGGTCGCACAGTATTTTCTTGGCAGCGATTATCGTTCACATTAACTACTACCACGTACAAATTAGTCATGACAACCCAACCGACATGCGCTATTTAGTGACCCATCAAAAACTGCGTCGTTCGCCACTCCATTCTGATCTATACCCGTTGAGCGTGACAATTAGTTCGCCCATTCGTCAGGTACGCAAATCTGTGGCTAGTACGGGATTCAGCGCCGCGTCATTTGCCAAGCAACCTACAACATCAGCGACTCAATCAGTTAGCGCTCAAACTTCCGCACCGGCGTCATCAACGTCCAAATCGCAACCCATTCCTTCTCTGTCGTCGTCACAGTCACAACCGTTACCCACGTCCAAATCGCAACCCATTCCTTCTCTGTCGTCGTCGCAGTCACAACCCATTCCCACGTCCAAATCACAACCCATTCCCACGTCCAAATCGCAACCTATTCCCACGTCCAAATCGCAACCTATTCCTACCCTGCCGTCGTCGCAGTCACAGCCGCTCCCCTCGTCCAAGTCACAACCCATTCCTACCCTGTCGTCGTCGCAGTCACAACCGTTACCCACGTCCAAATCGCAACCCATTCCTACCCTGTCATCGTCGCAGTCACAACCGCTCCCCACGTCCAAATCGCAACCCATTCCTACCCTGTCGTCGTCGCAGTTACAACCGTTACCCACGTCCAAATCGCAACCCATTCCTACCATGCCGTCGTCGCAGTCGCAACCGTTACCGACGCTTGCAGAACAGGGGCAGGATGTATCCGATACAGCGAAGACACAACCACTCCCGGTGATAGACGAGGCGGCCATTTTGAACATCGTATTAAATGCACCGCAAAGCACATCTGTAGAACCCATCATCAACGATTCTCAACTAGCCCAAGAGTTCAAACAACAAGCTAGCAAAAAACAACAAGCGACCGAACCAGACGAAGCACTTCCTTCTGCGAGTGACATGAGCACGAAACGTGTCCCCGCCACGACCAAAGACAAATCTACGAACAAAAAATCGCCCTCGGTACGTTCGCGTCAAAAACCGACGAACGAACAATAATCCCTAACTCAGTACATGCAACAAAGCCATCACTAGAACTCGTCATATCGTTCATTATCGTGTGGCACGTGTCACAGACATGACAGAGACGACGTGATACAGTACACTATGGTTATTCTGCTTAGCAAAGAATTCATTAAGGATACATATGCATTATGTCATTATCTATGTGTCGGTGTGGTTACTGACGATATTTATGCCAACTCCGCTTCTTCCAGCACAAACCAGCAATTTTATCTCTAGTGAGTGCACCGCAAGCGTTGCAATTGACCGAACCGTTGAATGTGGCACCATAAAAGTCCCACTTAATCATGATGATACGAGCAAAGGCACTGCGTCATTACCAATTATGGTTGTAAAGTCAAACAGTGAAACAAACGCTGCACCGCTGTATCTCTTACAAGGCGGACCCGGTGGCGACACGATTGAGACATTTGCATTTTTGGCTTCGAAGGTCGATTCGTTACTC
This sequence comes from Chloroflexota bacterium, assembly GCA_016875555.1. GTDB lineage: Bacteria > Chloroflexota > Chloroflexia > Chloroflexales > Roseiflexaceae > UBA965. The sequence continues at coordinate 30,607 of VGPG01000002.1, forward strand.
CCCGATGACCGCGATATTGTGTTTTATGAGCAGCGTGGAACCACAGATGCAACACCTGCACTCGACTGCCCAGAATCGCATGAACTGGGTATATCACTACTTCGTGAGGATATCTCATACGGCGAAGCAATGGATAAATACACCGATGCATATAATCAGTGTATCGATCGTTTGCGCGGTGAAGGTGTAGATTTTTCGTTGTTCAATAGTCGACAAAATGCCCTTGATACGATTTACATTGCAGAGCAGCTTGGCCATGAGCAAATTGATTTGTACGGCGTGTCGTATGGTTCATTATTGGCGCAACACATCACACGCCTCAAACCATCGTTGATTCGTTCATTAGTCATCGACGGTGTGGTGCCAGTTAGTGTGAGTTTCAACGACCGTGTCTACGAATCACGACACAACGCATTCACCGCAATTCTCAACGATTGTGCAAACGATGCGACGTGTGCCGCCTCGTATCCAAATCTTGTACAAACCTACACCGAGATCATGGCTTCGTTTGCCAAAGAACCACGATTGTGGCAGATTTCTGATCCGGCAGATCCAACCATCACAAAATCGGTTCGAGTGGATAATTTTGTCCTACAAGGTTGGTTATTCAACTGGATGTACGATGATCAGATTGTCCGCTTCATACCCATGTTGCTCACACAAATTGCCAACAATCAGACAGATCAAGTTCGAACATTTGCCAGTTTCATTGTGTTCAACGACGGTTTGGCTGAAATGATGTACATGAGTACCATCTGTAGCGAAGAATCATCTGTGGAAACACGATACATCTTGCCAGAGGGGAATTTACTCCCACCCATGGAAGGTGAATTAGAAAACGACCCCAAGTTCCGCCTTACGATTTGTGTGATGAGTGAAGTCAAACCACTAGACGCATCTATGTTGGTGCCGTTTACAACAGATGTCCCTATGTTAATTGTCTCTGGGCGATACGATCCGATAACTCCGCCACTCTTTGGCGATATGGTCGCACAAAATAACCCGGATGCAACACACATTGTCATCCCGAATGGCGCACATGGTGCGATGCTATCAAACGCCTGTGCAGCTGACATTGCCAAGGCGTTCTGGGCGAATCCTACCGGTACACTGGACACCAGTTGCGTGGCAGGAGAGCGCACAAATTTCGTAGAACCAAATGAAATTATTGAAACGACATTTATTTCTCAGTCAGCCCAACTCGTCGAAGACGTGTTGTTTACATGGGTGATACTTGGAAGTTCATACGTCGTTCTTCTGTTGGCCTTTTTTGCCCGCATCGCACGCACATTCATCCGTTGGATCCGTGGGAAAGCAGCGCCAGTTTGGCAGGTGAGACAACAGCACTGGTCCCAAATGCTCGTGATTATCAGTGGCGTAACACTTACGAGCTATCTACTTTGGGAACTATTCTGGTTAACAGCTCGCGTGGACTACGCGCTCTTCTTTGGCATTCCAGATGCGGCCATGACTATTCAGTATGGCGTAATGGTCTTTGTGGGTATCACAGTAATTAATTTGTTGAGTGCGATGATTGCTTCTCGAACACGGCAAATGGCGTGGTACAGTAGCTTTTTTTCAGGGTTCATCCTGATGAGCAGCGTCGGTTTGACGATCGCATTCTATCTGATTGGTATTTACTAGGCAGCACTCTTCGTATCGTGGTCAAGGGGAATTTGTGGAATTTACACGTATGCTACGGCTAGCCGCCTGTGTGCTTATGATTGTGCTTTTGCAACCACCGTCAACACATGCAAATCTGCTCAACGGCGATCACGCGCTAGCCATGCACACATTGCATCGTAGCGACCCTACATCATTCTCAGATGTGCCACATTACCGGCTTGACACGTTGTTTGAACCGTCGGCACAACGATGGCGCGGCTGGTTGCAAGTACGCTTTCGCAATCCGAGTACGACACCACTCACAAGTATTTATATGCGACTCTTCGCCAACCTCAAGGACTTCAACGGAGAGGCATCGATCTATCGACCTACCGTGAATGGTCAACGAGCTACTATCTCCTATGAACGAAACAACTACTTAGCACGTATTGACTATGCAGAGCCCATTGCTGTTGGTGCTGATATTGAGTTGACGTTAGACTTTCTTACCGTCATGCCAATTGATGCTGGCACGCGCTTCTACGGTGCATTCAATGATGACGGCACATCAATTAGCATGGCCTCTGCCTATCCACTAATTGCAGAGTTTCGAGACAACGAATGGCTCCGCGAGATACCAGATGGCAAGGGTGATCTTGTAAATACACCTATCGCAACCTACGATGTGGAAGTAACCCTCCCGCTGTCGCATCGGATTGTTGCAACCGGAAGTGCAATTGCGTATCAGCGACGCGCACAAGAGCACACATATCAACTAGTGAGTGGATTACAACGCGATTTCATGCTCGTTGCAACGACGTTACCCGTGGTCACTACTGTGGTGGATGGGACGCGTATCAACATATATCATGATGCATCACAACGCACTGCCGCTTATACTGCGATGCGCTATGCGGCACAATCGCTGCGAACATTTAACCACTTATTTGGCCAATATCCCTACAATGAGCTCGATTTCGTATCTGTAGATGCTCGGTCGTTTTATGGGGTTGAATACCCCGGAGTTGTTCTGCTTCAAGACCGTCTATTTATGAATCAACCACTCCTTGAACGCATCATTACGCATGAAGTTGCGCATCAATGGTTTTACAATGTGGTAGGCAACGACGTGCAACAACACGCCTGGGTTGACGAAAGTATTGCCACATATTCGCAAGTCCTTTATCAGGAACAGGTCTACGGCGATGTAGGCAAAAACCGTGAACTTGCCGCGTTACAGGCGCAATACGATGAACTAGTGAAACGCAAGCGTGATGGTCCTATTGACCAACCAATGTCCGAATTTACGCTGTACACGTTTAATGCAATCGCATATGCCAAAGGTGCACTCTATTTGGATGCTCTCCGGCAAACTGCAGGCGACGAAGCGTTTTTTGCTGCACTCCTATCGTATGTTGACCGCTATCAGTATCAAATCGTAGATGGCACCGCACTGCGCGATGAAGTGCAACAGCAGTGCACCTGCGATGTCCAATCCGTATATCAAACGTGGGTACTCGCACAAGATGACACAGAAACGGAGTAATGGTGATGAATCTCTCTGAACGCGCATTTATCTTGGCCGGCATACCGACCCACGGTGAGCCGTATGAGGTGTGTTGCCCATACAATCACGCGCCAGTAAGCATTGTGCACCGTGCTAACGAGGCGCATTTACAAGCCGCTATCGGTGCGGCCTCGGCTGCATTTGCTCTGACGAAGCAACTTGCCGCTCATCAACGCGCAACAATTTTACGCACCGTGGCCCAGCAACTTCACGTTCACAGTGAAGCATTTGCGCAGGTCATTGCACTCGAAGCCGGCAAACCGATTAAACAGTCTCGTGGCGAAGTACAACGTGCAATCACAACGTTTTCGACGGCCGCAGATGAATGCAGTCAAAGTCACGACGAAATTTTGCGACTCGACCGTGCGCCTGGTGGCGAAGGTCGCCATGCCATGACACGCCGCTTTCCAATTGGGCCAATTGGCGCAATTTCTCCATTCAACTTTCCACTCAATTTGGTCGCACACAAAGTCGCACCGGCACTCGCAGCGGGGTGCCCAGTGGTCCTCAAACCAGCGAGTCAGACGCCGAGTGCCGCCATCATGCTCGGAGAGATCATCGTCGCTGCCGGATGGCCAGCCGGCGCTATCAGCGTCCTGCCAATGAATAGCCGCGATGCAAGCGCCCTCATCGAGGATGACCGGCTAGCCATGCTGAGTTTTACGGGTTCGCCTGCGGTTGGATGGGCGCTCAAACAACGTGTCGGACGCAAACGCATCACACTCGAACTTGGTGGAAACGCCGGTGTAATCGTGCATGACGATGCGGATATTGCGGATGCAGCAGCGCGGTGCGTGGCGGGTGGCTTTAATTATGCCGGTCAAAGTTGTATCAGTGTGCAGCGTATTTTTGTCCAACGCAGTCGCTATGATGAATTCGTGACACATCTGGTCGCAGGGGTCAACCGCTTACATGTAGGACACCCACTCGATGAACAGGCTGATTTAAGTGCACTTATCAGTCATCAAGAATCCCAACGGTTAGCGCAGTGGTTCGATGAAGCACGAGCTGCTGGCGCTACATTTCTTACTGGCGGTCATGTGCATGATGGCATTGTTGAACCAACGATTATCAGCGGTGCCCACCCGTCACTCAATGTGTGCTGTCGTGAAGTGTTTGCACCAGTAGTCACTGTCACTGCCTACGACACATTTGCCGAAGCCATCGCACTGGTCAATCAGAGCGACTTTGGCTTGCAAGCAGCCGTATTCACCCGCGATGTTGGGCGCATTTACCACGCATACGAGGCTCTCGAGGTGGGTGGCGTTATTATCAATGACATGCCCACATGGCGGCTCGACCCGATGCCCTATGGAGGTGTAAAGCAATCAGGCTTTGGGCGTGAAGGTGTGCGTTACGCAATTGAAGAGATGACCGAGATCAAACTCATGGTACTTCATCTGCCCGAGATGCACCGTGCAACATAAGCCCGTCGCAGGGCGTCAAAAGCATGGGTATGGTATTTCTGACGTAAGAGGTATGGAATGAATGTACATACACGATTTTTTCGCAGTCGCAACGAAGCCATGGTTGCCGGTGTTGCCAGTGGCATCGCACGCGGGCTTGGTATTGAGGCTTGGCTCGTACGATTGATTTTTTTGATGCTTGTCATCGGATTTGGCACCGGTGTACTCGCCTACTTTGTGCTCTGGTTTATCATGCCAATCGAGCCTGAAGGTATCATCATCTATCCGAATCAATTTGATAGGGGCGAGATTAATCAACGGCGCGCCATGGTAGGAGGCATCTTGATGCTGATTGGCGCATATTTACTTGTGACCCTCGTATTTGGGCCGCGCATCTGGGTATGGGCGTTGCCCATCGCACTTATCATCGGTGGCATTCTGTTGTTTGGAAGCAAAAAGTCATGATGCGCCAGGTTGGCGCACCACGACTCACATCCCCTGGTACACGCTGTGTACCAGGGGATGTTTAGTCAATCAACGCAATCTTCAACACCTCGTCCATGGTCGACACCGGAATCAACGCCAGTTCATCGCGAATACGCTGTGGCAACTCGGCAATATCTTTGGCATTGGCCTGAGGCAACACAAACGTCTTGATCCCCGCACGATGTGCTGCGAGTGTCTTCTCTTTGAGACCACCAATAGGCAGGACTTTGCCACGTAGCGTGACTTCGCCGGTCATTGCCACATCGCGTCGTACCTTTTTGCCGGTCATGGCCGAGATGAGCGCCGTTGTCAGAGTTATACCAGCAGACGGACCATCTTTGGGAACTGCGCCTTCGGGAATGTGCACATGCATGATGTGTTCATCAAAGTAGTTACTCTCAACGCCCCATACCGATGCCTGAGCGCGTGCATACGTCATCGCCGCATGTGCAGACTCTTTCATCACGTCGCCGAGACGCCCAGTCAACTGTATTGCGCCTTTGCCCTTGATGGGCTGGACTTCGATGGTCAATGTCTCGCCACCCACAGAGGTCCACGCCACACCCGTGGCCACCCCAACTTCGTCCATACTTTCGGCAAGACCATAGCTGAACCGATCAACACCGAGATAGTCGGGCACTTGATCAGCATCGACGCTCGTCAACGACGTATCACCGGTCTCAGCCACTCGACGAGCAACTTTGCGACAAATGGCGGCAACTTCACGTTCAAGTGAGCGAACACCCGATTCGCGCGTGTATGTGCGAATAATCTGCATAATTGCATCATCACTCATGACCAACGTATCGGTGGTTAGGCCATGTGCCGTCAACTGCTTTGGTAACAAGAAGCGGGTCGCAATACCCAACTTCTCTTCTTCGGTGTATCCATTGACCTCAATAATCTCCATACGGTCACGCAACGGTGCCGGAATCGTGTCGAGTTGATTAGCGGTAGCCACAAAAACCACCTGCGACAAGTCGAACGGCACCTCAAGATAGTGGTCAGCAAAGGTCGAGTTTTGTTCGGGGTCCAGTACCTCTAGCAACGCCGAGGTCGGGTCACCACGAAAGTCCTGGCCAACTTTGTCAATTTCGTCGAGGACGAACACTGGTGCACGTGACTTGGCTGTCTTCATCCCTTGGATGATGCGACCAGGCATCGCTCCGATGTAGGTGCGACGGTGCCCGCGAATTTCAGCCTCATCGCGTACGCCACCGAGGCTCATACGCACAAACTTACGGTCGAGGGCTCGCGCAATCGATCGCCCAAGTGATGTCTTACCGACACCCGGCGGCCCGACCAAACACAAGATGGGTGAGCGCATGTTCGCGCCGACCAACTTGCGCACAGCGATGTACTCTAGGATGCGCTCTTTGACTTTTTCGAGACCAAAATGATCTTCGTCCAGCACCTGTTGCGCGCGTTGAATCTCGATAGTTGCCAACTCCTCCAACTTCCACGGAAGAGTCAACAGCCATTCAATGTAGTTACGGATGACACTCGCCTCTGGGCTCCCAGGACCTTGTTGCGCCAAACGACGATACTCGCTGAGCGCTTGATCGCGTATTGGATCAGGCGCATCCATGGATTGAATCTTCTTCTTGAGTTCATCCACCGGGTCATCGAGTTCTTCGTCTTCACCGAGTTCGCGGCGAATCACACGAATCTGCTCACGCAAGAAGTATTCTTTTTGTCCCTGATCAAGAATTTCTTTGGTCTCTTGTTGAATCTTCTGTCGAAGTTTCATGAGTTCGAGATGGCGCGCCAACATGCGTTGTGTATAGCGAAGGCGTTCTACCGGATCAAGTTCGGTCAAAATCGTCATTCGCTCTGCAAAATCAAATGCAGGTGCATAGGTGACAATATCAGCAAGATGACCGGGAGCATCAATCCGACGTACGAACGCAACGGCCTCTGGTGGCACCTCACCAAGATGGTCAACGAATTCATCAACTTGTTGCTTGACCGTCTCCATCAGCGCTTCAATGTCCATGTTGGTGACGACATGATCCTCAACACCGTGTGCTGCCACCACATAAAACGGCTCTATTTGCATCAATTCATCGATGACCGCGCGTTGCAACCCCTCAAGGATGATGCGCGCAGTACCATCAGGCAACTTGATGAACTCTTCGAGGCGTGCAATTACCCCCACCTTGGGCATGATTGGTGGTGTACCACTTTTGTATTGTTCAATTTCGTGTTCGGGCACATAAATCAGCAACACTGGTTGCTGGGAATCCCAGGCAACCTCGAGTGCACGAAACGATTTACCCTGGCCAATCTGAAGCGGCACGGTCATTTGTGGCATAATGACCATTTCGCCGAGAACGACTAGCGGATAGGCGCTAGGGCCCGAATTTTGGGACGTCTCTGCTTCGGTCATTGTGAATCACCCATTTCTGATGGGTGCACGTGCACCCCCGACTCCCTACATCGCGACTTACTTAACAAACTTTGCGATACGAATAAAACTCTCTGCAACCAAGGCAGCACCACCCACCAACGCACCATCAATGTCGGGTTGGGCCATGAGTTCGTCCACATTATCGGGCTTGACGCTACCGCCGTACTGGATGCGCACTGTGTCGGCTTGATTGCCACCCACACTCCGCAATTCTCCACGAATGGCAGCATGCATGGCTTGCGCATCGGCTGAAGTAGCAGTTAGACCAGTGCCAATCGCCCAGACCGGCTCGTAGGCAATCACAATCTCAGACAAGCGATTGCTCAAGGCCGACAAACCAGCCTTCACTTGACCGAGGACGATGTTTTCGGCCTGCCCCGACTCGCGTTCGGCACGCGTCTCACCGACACACACGATGGGAGTCATACCGGCGTCGAGCACGGCTGCAGCCTTGCGGGCAACCATGGCGTCAGTCTCACCGAATAGTTGGCGGCGCTCACTGTGACCGATAATCACATACGTACAGCCAATCTCCTTGAGCATGCCCGGTGCAATTTCACCAGTATAGGCACCTTGCACCTCTGGGTAGACGTTTTGAGCGCCAATCGCGATGCCTGCACGTGGGCGTGCTGCCACGCTGGCAAGGGCGGTAAAGGTAGGACAGATGACGACTTGCCGATTGGCCGGCAAATCGGCGAGGCCCACAGCCAAGGCATCGGTGAGGGCCACTGCTTCGGCGATTGTTTTGTGCATCTTCCAATTACCAGCGATGAGTGGTGTACGCATATACTTCCTTACTTACAAGCTCAGTGCTACATGCAGCGAATCGTACCTAGCTGAGAAAAATCCCTACCATCCAACCCCACACACTGATGAAAAACTCCTGTCGATTCAGAATGAATGCCATCAGCACACCTACCGCCACCATTACGCCATACACGAGTCGTGACCAGGCAAGTATTTTGGTCCCATCGAATGGGCCAAGTGGAATAAGATTGAATAAACCAATCCATGCATTAAATGAGAACCCGACCATACAAATGGTCAAAAAGAGATCAAAATCGAGCCCAACCACATAAATCAACGGATAGATCAACAAAAAGATGACGGCCAAAATGTAGTTTGACAACGGCCCAGCCAACGCAATCTGGCCGATACGCTTGGTATCGTTGACGCCGGTATGCCAGACCGCACCTGGTGCGGCAATAAAAAATCCGGTGAACGCGAGGGCAATAGAAATCAACAACCAACTGTTGTCAGCAGCAAAATGGGCTTTGGCACCAAATCGCTGTGCAACTTTTTGATGAGCGAGCTCATGTACCACAAAGCCAACGCCACATACAATTGCGGCAACCAATAAATTCTCAATAAACAACATTGAGGCTAAATTTGCTGCACCAGTCTGCATGATTGCAAATGCGAGACTTGTCCCTGCCCATGCCTTTGTTAACTCAACCAGGTCATCATGACCACCCGACATAGCACGATCGTCCATCAACTACTCCCCATGTAACGCTGATGGCATTATACCAGATAGAGGTCGGGGATTTTGGTAATGCTATGGACATGCGCGCCTGTCATACTCGTGTAGAAATACAACGAGGAGAGACGAGTATGAACCATCAGCATCGTATCGCAGGATTGTACGACACCCACGCAGAATCACTTCGCCGGTATATTTTTCGACGAGTGGGTGATCATGCACTCGCCGAAGACTTATGCAATGAAGTGTTTTTACGCATGCTTGAGGGCTTAGGTAGTTATCAGGAGCGCGGATTACCCATCGAAGCCTGGATGTACCGCATCGCTCGTGACCGCATTATCGACACATACCGCTGGCATAACCGCCATCCTTGTTCTCCCCTCATCGACACCGAAATCGCGGTGCCGAATGCACATCTCATCGAAAGCGACGATGCATTTCGCACCATGCTTGCGACATTAAATCACGAACAACGCCAAGTCCTACTGCTACGGTACCGCGACGATTTAACCTTTGCCGATATCGCCAAAGCACTTGATCGGAGCGAAGGTGCCGTCAAACAACTCAAACGCCGAGCATTGCAACAGTTAAAGGAGCACTACAAACCAGCGCAGAGTGCATGAACGGCTGCATCGGTGGTAGAATGGTGTGACGTCTTGCACATGCGTGCGTTTGTTCATCAATACTGCGACAAAGGAATCGTCGATGCGCGTCTGGATCCTCTGTGGGTTGCTCTTCGTTGCCTGTAGCGCATCGACGGTTACTCCGACACGTCAAGCCAATGAACGCACGCCAATGCCATCTGCAACGATGCTCAGTGGTTATGCAATATCACCATCCGCCTCCGCCACTGCGGTACCTGTTGTACCAGTCGTACGGTATCTCTATGCACCTACCACCAACGAACTCGTACAACAACGAGACGAAACTAATCAACTCCTTACTACCATTCCAACCCAACACGTAGTTGCCAACGGTACACATACCATGCTGGCCATTCGGACGCGCACTGATGAGACATTCATCTACGACGTCAGCACATCACAACGCATAGGACCGTTTGACGCCTGCGATAGTATGACATGGGCTCCGGACAACACAACACTTTGGTGTATGCGGTTTGGTCATTTATACACCATAGATCAGCAGCAATCTGATAAACTCAGTGTAGTTGCACCAGCTGATACGTATTGGGCAGAACTCATTCAACACCCCACTACACGTGAGTACTGGATGTTGAGTGCATCACCATCAACGAATCAACTCTGTACGTTCAACCCTGATACGTACATCACATCATCCACATGCATGACTGCAGGGTCACAGCCTCGGTGGTCCCCTGACGGTGCATTTTTGGCATACACGACTGACCAACAGGTCGTTGTACGCGACACACGCAATACAGTGCATGCACGTGCCGGTCTTGGCTCACTGACAATATTGCAGATGACCTGGATCGACCAACGTCGCCTCATATTAACGACACCCTCGCAAGTCTATGCTTTCGAAATAAACGACGCCCGCATCAGTCTGCAGGCGTCAGAAGCATACGTTGTTGGACGTTAATCCACTCTAAATAATGTTTCGCTCAAAGACACTCCCCGTCGCATAGCGCTCAATACGCAATGGGTCAATGTCGAATGTATGGGCGCGTCCGTCGAGTACTTCTTCGGCAATGATGACGCCCGTCGCAGGTGAGTGCATGATACCGTGGCCACTGAATCCAGCTGCATTGATAAATGACGGCAAATCTGGGTGACGTCCCAGAATCGGCATGTGGTCAGGGGTAATCTCATAGGCACCAGCCCAGCACTGCTTGTCCGCTAATTGCACTTCGCCTAATCGTGGGAATCGGTCAAAGCCGGCATCAAGCACGGTGTCGAGCCAATCCCAATCCACGTTGGTATTGTATCCTGCCGGTTCATCGGCTTTGGAGAGACCAAAAATAAGGTTCTCCTGCTCTTTGCGCATCCAAAATCCACTCGTCACATCGACCGTCAACGGCATTTGATGGGGGATAATCGCCGTCGGCTGCGTCACATATACATTGCGCCGAAAGGGCTTGATTGGCACGTTCAGTCCAGCCAATGCCGCCGCCTGCCCAGCCCATGATCCGGCACAATTAATCACCGTCTCGCAGGCGATGCGCCCATGCGGCGTCTGTACGGCCACCACGCGCCCACCCTGCACCTCAATGCCGGTGGCAGGTGTGGCTCTGAGCAACTCGACGCCCAAGCTGCGGGCGCGTGTCAGATAGCCGAGCGCCACGCCGTGCGGATCGCAGTAGCCGTCATCGGGACCAAAGGTGGCGCCGATGAGGTCGTCGATGCGCACATCGGGCACGATTGCGTGTACATCGGCCGGTTTGAGGAGTTTGGTGCGTACGCCGAGGCGGTTTTGCATGGCAGTGGCCTCACAATAGCCCTGCCAATTCTCTTGGTCGTTAATCAAAAAGAGATAACCGACTTGGTGCAAGCCGCTTTCACCGCCGATTTCATCGCGGAAGTGTGTGAAGCGCTCGATACCGTACTGCGACATGCGCACGTTGATTTCGTGTGAAAACTGATGACGGACTCCAGCAGCTGAGCGCGCCGTGCTCCCTTGTATCTCGGTCTCAAACTGTTCGATAATCACCACATCAGTACAGCCACGCATGGCCAAATGACATGCAACCGATGCTCCCATGACGCCTGCACCAATAATCACTACGGTGGCCTGTGTACGCATGAACCGTCCTTTGCGTGTTATTTGCTTCTGTTGCTCATTATAAAGAAATATCGCCAGATCTTCGTGACATTCTTTAGCAAAACATATGGTTGGTTGCACCACATTCGCAGTATAATCTCTGCACGAACAAGGTCAAGGATGCCGTATGGGACGATTTGCAATCTTCCGCAACCTCATTACCAAGGAGTTCGCCGGGTACAGCGAAGGTGACTTGCGTCACGATTTGCGCTCGGGGTTGACCGTGGCAGCAGTGAGTTTGCCACTCGCCCTGGCTTACGGCATCGCGAGTGGCATGACGCCGGCTGCTGGACTGGTCACCGCCATTCTGGCCGGCATCATTACCGGACTCATCGGTGGCACGTCGTACCAGATGAGTGGCCCTACCGGTGCCATGTCAGCCGTTCTCCTCGTCATTTTGCACCGCACCGGTTTGGCTGGCGTGTGGACCGCGACCTTGATTGGCGGATTCTTGCTCATTATGATGGGGATATTGCGCTTCGGTCGGTACGTGGTGTTTATTCCGACACCGGTGATTACCGGCTTCACTGCCGGGATTGCCGTGATTATTGCGGTTGGCCAAATTGACCCTGCGCTCGGCATTCAGACGCCAGCAGCTGATACCAGCATCCTCAAAATCAGTGGCTATCTCGCCAACCACCCGAGTCCAAATTAGTATGCGTTGATAATCACCGGTGCCACGATAGGGGTGATTTGGGCGTTACAACGCTGGCTCCCAAAAATCCCCAATGCGCTCGTGGCCATGCTGGTCATGACGGGGATTGCCTGGGGGCTCGGGTGGCCCGTGGGGACAATCGGCGAGATTCCGGCCACCATTCTCCTTAGCGAGCACCTGACCATCAACGGCATCCCGTGGGCACAGATGAGTGACATCATCAGTGCCGGTGTATCAATCGCCGCCCTAGCCGCCATCGAAAGTCTGATGACGGGCACTGCCGGCGCCGCCATGAGTGGGCGGCCGTTCGATGCCGACCAAGAGTTAATTGCCCAAGGCAGCGCCAACATGATTGTGCCGTGGTTCGGTGGGGTGCCCTCGAGCGCCGCCATCTCACGCACCGCCGTGGCCATTCGCAGTGGCGGCCGCACCCGCATCACCAGCATCGTGCATTCACTCGTCTTATTAGTGTACGTCTTCTTTTTGAGTCAATTTATCGCCTACGTGCCACTCGCCAGTCTCGCCGGTGTCTTACTCTGGACAGCCTGGCACATGATCGACTGGTCGACCATCGGGCGCTATACGCATATGCGCATCAAACACGCCTTGGTTGGCGTGCTCGTGACCACCGCCGCCACGGCGGCGCTTGATTTGACCGAGGCGATTTTGATTGGACTAGCGGTGTCAGCCGTCATCCACTTGCGCCTCGAGGCCGAGGCCGCCACCGTCAGCGTGGTACCGGTCGACCCGCGTCGCATCCCCAATGCACGATTCACGCAGGCGTGCCCGGGGGTCCGGGTTGCTTACATCAGCGGTGCACTCTTCTTTGGTAATGCGGCGGCGATGCGCACGGCGCTCCATCAGGAGCGCGATTGTCATACGTTGATTTTGAGCATGCGCGGCGTGCCAATGATCGACATGATGGGTGGCGAGGTGCTCCGCCAGTTGATCCACGAGTTCAACAGCCGCAACGGGCAGGTGGTGATTGCCGGCGTTCAACCTGCAGTGCGCGCCATGCTCGAACGTCTGCATATCGTGGCCCTCATCGGCGAGCAGCATATCTTTTGGGATGCGGCGGCGGCCATCCTTCACGTGCATGACCGCATCGCCGTCTCGGGGTGTCAGGGGTGTACCAATTGCCCAGTGGTTACCGCAGGCGATACAAAAACTCCCCTGCCCGCGGAATAACTAGACACTCGGGGTCACCAGCATCGGCCAATGTCTGTGGATCAATCGTGCGGTAATCGGCGTACTTGAGGTTAATCGCCTCACACTCGGCGCGACTCAAGCCTGTTGCCAGCGTCACCGTGATGCGCGGGCGCTCAACGCCATCAACATAGGTGCCAACACCGCGCAGGTGCGTCGAATGGGCGATGACGCCTTTGGGCAGGTGGCCAAATGTGTCCCACTGCGCCAAAAAGTAGTCGCGCACGTGGTAGCCAATCTGCCGAATCACTGTGCCGTGCACGACGCTCACCTCTTTGAGGTGTGGCGCATAAATCACCACCTCGCCACCATCAGCCACCACCGGCTCGCTTTTGTACATACCCTTCGAGCCAACCCACAGCTCATCGTACATGGTCGGCAGCACGGCAATCACCCGTTGGACCGGTTTGTCGAGCCAGCGCATGTGAATATGTGACGAAAGCTTCGCCGCAGCAGCCCAGGCCCCTTCGGGTGTATCCACAAAGACGCCATGTACACCCGCAGTTGTCACCACCGCACAAATCGCAAACCGCGGCGTTGGAATCAATTGAGCTGCCCGGTCAATCACCGCCCGCACTGCCGTATGCGGTGTACCAATAATCGCATACGAGGTCAGCAACGCGCCCAACCAGTGCGTGGCATTGATGACATCGGGGCCCGAAATACCGGGGAACAGGTATTTGTTGCCGCCCGAGAACCCCACCACCTCGTGCGGGAAGACCGGGCCACAAATCAAAATCTGATCGTGCTCGAGCACGGCCCGGTTGATGCGCACATCGACGGCCTCAGTACTCAACCCACCGCTCAACTGGCGCATTTCTGCGACATCAATCTGCCCGACGCTGACCAACGTCTCGGCATCTTGCCAAGCATGATTGACCACACGCACGTCGGCCGACAGATGGTCCATATCGACGCCCAATAATCGCGTCAAGGCGGCGTCATCCATGGCCGGATGCGTGCCCAGTGCCACCATCCAGGTTTGCTGACGTGCGCCGGCGGTACGCAAGGCGTGTGAGACAATCGCAAAGAAGCGCGGCATCGGCATGGTGCGCGTGCCATCGGGGATGAGCACCAGCACGCGCTGATTGCGCCATTCGCGCGCTGCGAGGCCGGCGGTTATCTCAGTCATCAACTGTATATCATCCAAAAGGTGTGTCGTCGTCATGTGGCCGTGCTCCTTTGCGCCTAAACGCCACTATATGCCGAAAATCCGCCATCAACGGCAATCACTTGCCCCGTCACAAACGCCGCTGCCGGCGACAATAACCACAACATGGCGCCAACCAAATCCTCGGGCGTGCCGAAGCGTTGCATCGGCGTATGCGCCAAAATCTGTTGCCCACGAGTGGTAAGCGTCTTCCCGTCTTGCTCCATCAACAAAAAGCGATTCTGCTCGGTCAAAAAGAACCCCGGCGCCAACGCATTGACGCGAATCTGCGGGGAATACTCGAGCGCCACATGCGTGGCCAACCAGCGCGTAAACGCATCGAGCCCGGCCTTGGCCGCCGAATAGGTCAAGACGCGCGTCAGCGGCCGTTGCGTGCTAATCGACGAGATATTGAGAATCACGCCTGCACCTTGTGCCGCAAAGTGCGGCACCACTTGTTGCGACAGTTGAATGGCGCTAAACAGATTGACATCAACCACCTCGTGCATGGCAGCCGCCGGGATATCGGCAAAGCGCTGGGCGCCGGTCGTGGCCTGCGGGCGATTACCACCGGCGCCATTCACCAAGATGGTAATGGGAGCCAGCGCCTGTGCTTTGGCGACGGCCAGCGGAATCTGATCGAGTTGACTCAAATCAACGCCGATGCAGTGCAACTGATCAGCCTGTGGGTGCTCAACAAAATAACTACTTGCCAAATCGGGTTGCCGTGACAGTAGTGTCACTCGGGCACCATGATGCAACAAGGCGGCGACCATGGTGCGCCCAAGCACACCGCTGCCGCCGCTCATCAAGACGTGTTGCCCAGCAAAATCAAACGCACTACGCATATCGATGGCTGACATCGGCATCGACTCCTTTGGGGGTTACAAATCACACCCTAGTGCCGCCATTATACGCCCGAACCACGATGGCAGGACATTTCATGTGCGCCGCCGCCCGCGTGGTACACCATGAGGTGGCGCCAGCGTCTCATCTGGAGGTAATTGGGGCTCTTCGCCGGCATCTGCCTGTGGATCAACCACGGGCGCCACCGTCTTGGTCGTGCGTGGGCGCGGCGGCGGCGCACTCGCTTCATCGGCTTGTACGCTACGAAGTGACTCGCGCCAGGCCAATCGCTCGGCGATGCGCACCTCAAAGCCGCGATCGCTGGGGTGATAGTAGCGTCGCCCGCGTAAATTCTCGGGGAAGTGGAGTTGGTCGACGTGCGCATCGGGCGCATCGTGGGCGTATTGATAGCCCTTGCCGAAGCCCATGCCTTTCATCATACCGGTCGGCGCATTGCGCAAGTGCAGTGGCACTGGGTCATTGCGTGTCTCAGCCACATCGAGCAGTGCCTGCTTATAGGCCGCATACACCGAATTGCTCTTGGGCGCTTGTGCTAAATACACAACAACATTGGCCAAGGCCAAATCGCCCTCGGGTTGCCCCAAAAAGTGCACCGTTTGTTGGATTGCCGTCGCCACCACAATCGCCTGCGGATCGGCCAGACCGATGTCCTCAACGGCGATACGCATCATGCGCCGGGCAATATAGAGCGGATCCTCGCCGCCCTCGAGCATGCGCCCGAGCCAATACAGTGCCGCATCTGGATCGCTACTGCGAATCGACTTGTGCAGCGCCGAGATGGCGTCGTAGTGCAGCTCACCGTTTTTGTCGTAGCGCGTCGCCCGGCTTTGCAAGGCCTCGCGCATGTCGTCGACGGTTATCAGGCGCTTGCCGCCGACGCCGGGCGCCTTTGAGATGACCGCCGCCTCGAGTGAATTCAGCGCTACCCGGGCATCGCCGTTGGCCATGTCAATCAGGTAGCCACGAGCGTCGCTGGCAAGAAGTGGTTGCAACTCGCCGAGGCCGCGCTCGCGGTCGCTGACGGCGCGATCAATCAGGTTGCCCAACTGCTCCTCGGTCAGCGACTCAAGCACAAAAACGCGGGCGCGCGAGCGCAAGGCCGGATTGACCTCGAACGAGGGATTCTCGGTGGTGGCACCAATCAAAATGACCGTGCCGTCCTCGACGTGGGGCAAGACGGCGTCTTGTTGGGATTTGTTGAAGCGGTGGATTTCGTCGATAAATAACACCGTGCGTTGGCGATACATGCCGAGGCGCTCGCGCGCCTCGGCTACAACGCGCCGCAAATCAGCCACACCAGCAGTGACCGCCGAGAGGAGCTCAAAATGGGCTTTGGTGTGCTCAGCAATCACGCGAGCGAGTGTGGTTTTGCCACAACCAGGTGGCCCCCACAGAATCATCGAGAAGAGGGCGTCGCGCTCGATGGCGCGCCGCAAAATCCGGCCATCGCCGATGATATTGTGCTGCCCTTGCATCTCGTCGAGCGTACGTGGGCGCATCCGCGCTGCCAGTGGCGCTTGGCGCTCCAACTCTTTGGCGCTCGTCGCCGCAAATAAATCACCTTGTGCATTGGCCATAGGATTCCTCTTCATCTGACCCTACTCACCCATTTATCTCTCACAAATCACACTGATTTGATACCCTGCACCACCGCCCGCAGCGTCTCGGCAAGTTGTTGACCACGATCAGCCGGCACCAGTGGACCACCGATGACGACCGATGCAGCCCCCAGACGTGCGGCGGTGATGGCGTCGTCTATCGAAAGCCCGCCCACAACTTGGACCGGAATTGAGACCGCGTTAAGTACATCAGCAAGACCATCAATAGCACGCAGATGTGTGTGTTGTTGACGGTGATCGAGCCCCAAGTGCCAGCCAATCATCTGCACACCGAGGCGCTCAGCGCGCACGGCGGCCGCCACCGGGTCATCACAAAACATGATATCTGCAATTGCCACCAACCCGTGCTCGCGCGCGACCGTGGCAGCGCGCACCAACGTGGCATCGTGGGCGGCCGCCATGACGTCGAAGTGGGTTGCGCCGGCGGCTACGGCGAGTTTGGCAAAGTACGCCCCACCGTCACAGACCTTGAAATCACAGACAATCGGGTGCGCAGGAAAACGTTGACGCAATGCACGCACCACGCCCATGCCCTGCTCAACCATCAGGCCAGTACCGGCCTCGAGCCAATCGACACCTGCGGCCACGGCAATGTCGGCCACGTGCAACGCATCGTCGATATCGTGCAAATCAAGTGAAATTTGAACGGCACATGCCATGGGGTGCTCCTTTGCAACGTGTTGTCAGTTATGCTCATAATAGCACAAATGTTTTATTCATCATAGCCTCGTTTCATGTGGTATCATGGCGGTATTGAACCATACGAGAGCCTCATATGCACACATCAATTCAACATCTTTTGCGCAGTGATATTGCTGATTTTGCGCCGTACACGCCAATTGTCCCCCTCGATGTCTTAGCCGCCCAACTCGGTCTGCCACAGTCGGCGCTCGTCAAACTCGACGCCAACGAGAATCCGTATGGGCCGACTGAGGCCACCAATGCGGCACTCGCCCAACTGGGCACCACCACCGGCGGGCGCACATTGACAGCCATCTACCCTGACCCCGACAACACCGCCTTGCGCACAGCACTCTCACGCCACCTCAACCAACCAGCCGAGCGGATTATCTGTGGCAACGGCTCAGATGAGCTAATTGACTTGCTCTTTCGGGCGACCATCACGCCCGGTGCGGCGGTGGTCGATGCGACGCCGACATTTGGTATGTATGCGTTTGGCGTCAATCAATGTCAAGGACGCTACATC
>VGPG01000003.1 GCA_016875555.1 Chloroflexota bacterium
CATCGAGGTGCTCAATCAGTTCCAAGATGGAGATTTACTTGAGCGTTCCAAGTCAATTGGTGCGCAGATTCGTCAGCGTGGAGCGAGCTGGCAACAGAAGTATGCATGTATCGGCGATGTGCGCGGTATGGGTGGCATGATCGCAATTGAGTTCGTCAAAAATCGTGAGACGCGCGAGCCAGATCCTGATGCAGTGGCAAAAGTCACCAATCTGTGTCTGCAAAAAGGTGTGATTACCATGCGTGCAGGTTTGTACACAAACTGTGTGCGTTTGTTGATGCCGTTGGTGATTACTGATGAGCAGTTGCAAGAGGGACTTGACGTGTTGGAATCAACGATTGCGGCACTGTAAATGAATCATCATATGAACGATGTGGTGGTTATTGAGACGACCAAGCAGTATGCTGATGCGATCGAAGTATTGCAGCGGCAGTGTTACCCAACGCTGGACCCGACGCTCCTGATTCGGCGTGTGCACGTGGAGAGCCAAATTGCGGTGTTCCCAGAGGGGCAGCATTTGGCGTTGATTGATGGCGTTGTCGTGGGCATGAGTTCAACGCTACGACTGAATATTGACTTTAGTGATTCACAGCACACGTTTGAGGAGATGATTGCCGGCGGATATATCACCAATCACGATCCCCAGGGCGAGTGGTTGTATGGTGCCGACATGAGTACACATCCTGATTACCGACGGCGTGGAATAGCATCGAAGTTGTACGACGCGCGTAAAGCGTTGATTAAGCGATTAAATTTGCGCGGTATGGTTGGTGGTGGCATGGTGCCAGGATATCGATTCCATAAGCATGAGATGTCTCTCGAGACGTATGCCGCCAAAGTTTCCGCTGGTGAGTTACATGATCCGACCCTGACTCCACAACTCAAGAATGGGTATGTGGTGCGTGGCGTCATCTACAACTATTTGCAAGATGCATTGCTCGGTAACGATGCCACTCTGATTGTCTGGGACAATCCTGACTACCAGGGGTAGGAAAACGTTTTTTCGGAAGGAGAGAGCTTCGTGCAGACATATCGAAATTACATCGGTGGTGATTGGGTTGAACCAAGTAGCGGGAATTACAGCGAAATCCGAAATCCGGCACAACTCGATGAAGGAGTTGGACGTGCGCCGTTGTCTGGGATTGTCGATCTCGATCAGGCGATTGCTGCGGCTGCGGCTGCCTTCCCAGCGTGGGCTGGACGAGCCGCACCTGAGCGTGGTCGCATTTTGCACAAGGTTGCCAATATCATTGAGGGTCAAATTGATGCATGGGCAGCCGAGTTAACGCGTGAAGAGGGCAAAACACGAACAGAGGCACGCATGGAAGTGGTGCGTGCGGTAGAGCTTTTTCGCTATTTTGCTGGTGAGGCGTGGCGTGTCGGTGGTGATGTATTGCCTGCGGATACGCCAAACACGCTGTTGTACAGCGTGCGGGTTCCGTTAGGGGTTGTGGCCATCATCACGCCGTGGAACTTCCCACTTTCAATTCCGGTGTGGAAGATGGCGCCTGCGCTCGTGATGGGCAATACGGTTGTCATCAAGCCGGCGTCGGCCACGCCTATCATGGCGTTACGATTGATGGGTGCACTCCACGAGGCCGGATTGCCAGCCGGTGTGGTGAATTGTGTCACTGGCAGTGGTGGTGTGCTCGGAGATGCGCTTGTGACCGATACTCGCATCAAGGCGGTTTCGTTTACTGGGTCATATGCCATTGGTCATGCGCTCTATCAAAAAACCGCACCACGGCTTGTTCGTACCCACCTCGAGATGGGTGGAAAGAATCCAGTGATTGTGGCGGCTGATGCCGATCTCGACAAAGCGGTAAACATTTGTGTCCGTGGTGGTTTTGGGTTGACCGGGCAAGCGTGTACGGCTACTAGTCGCGTTATCGTTGATCGTTCAATTGCGCAGGAGTTCAGTGCACGATTAGCCGCTGCCGCCCAAAAGATTGTGGTCGGCCCCGGATTGACAGACGGCGTGCAGATGGGGCCTGCTGTCAGTGCCAGTCAGCGTGACATAGATTTGGCGTTTGTCGAGATTGCCAGCGAAGAGGGAGCGACCGTTGTCGCTGGTGGTACCGCGGCTGAAGGGTATGGTTATTTCGTGAAGCCGACTGTTATCACGGGTGTGCGGCGTGATATGCGCATCGCGCAGGAAGAAGTCTTCGGCCCCGTCATTGGCATCATCGAAGTCGGTGATATGGCCGAAGCAATCGCTGTCTGTAACGATGTGGCGTACGGGTTGTCTGCAACCATCGTGACCAACGATGTGCGCAACTCAATACGCTTTGCAGAGCAGGCTGAGGCTGGCATGCTCAAGGTCAATCAGCCTACCGCTGGCGTTTCTATTCAAGCACCGTTCGGTGGGTTTAAGCAGAGTGGATCTGGCATGTTCCGTGAAATGGGGAAAGGCGCCGTGGAGTTTTTCACCCAGCAAAAAACTATTTACATTGATGGTCAGTAATCCCTCGTGCTGACATCCTAGAACACAAGGGTGTGCATGCACACGCGTGAACGCCCTTGTGTTTTTACATTTGTTTCATATTTTGCCTGAGATAAGATTGTATTTTCATCGGTTGATTTTGTTTTTTCTTACATTCAGCGGTGGATACAGTTGTAAGACGATGCATCTCGTTCACTGTGTTCGCATCTTTATCGTATGCGCTTTTCTGCATTCCAATGCAGAGTGTTCAATATACTGACGCACATGTTAAGTGTTTTTGTGAAAATATACAAAAATTACTAAAATAATATGTTTCGAAATCATAATATTATCTTAAAAAATAGATAATCTATAAATATTCAAAGAAGTATAAGTGTATGCTTGACATTAATTGACGAGTAGTATATATATGAATGGGGGAATTCGTGATTCTGATGCAGAGGACATTGAAATGCAGAAAACTGATTTCGTGAAGGCCGTCGCAGAGAAGGCCAAGATGTCACAGAAGGACACCAAGGAAGTAATTGATGCAGCATTGGAAGTCATTGCTGATCAACTCAAGGCTGGTGACAAGGTGACGTTGACGGGTTTTGGTACGTTTGAGGTGCGCAAGCGTCAAGCTCGCGAGGGTGTAAACCCACAGACCGGCAAGAAGATTAAGATTCCTGCCACCAAGACTCCTGGCTTTAGTGCAAGCAGCACGTTAAAGGCACGCGTCAAGTAATTCGCTGAACGCACGAGGCCTCCCCGTTGTATCTACAACGGGGAGGCCTCGTTGTGTCTGCGAATCAAGGTTGTAGTTTGGTAGCGAAGTAATCGCGAAGTTGGGCATATACCGCCAGCGATGATGGTGGATACCCGGCGTCTTCGGCTAATTGATAGAGTCGTTCCGAAGCGCGATATGCGTCATCGTACTGGAGCGCGCTGCTGAGCACGAGTGTGTAGTTTTGTTGCGCCTCGAGATTGTCAGGCTGGAGTTCGGTCAAGAGTCCAAATGCAGCGACAGCTTCTTGTGAGTCGTTGATGCGGGACGAGAGTAATCCGATTATCGACAAAATCGTCGTGTTATCCGGTGGGCGCACATCGATATAAATTTGGCGCAGCTCACGGAGAAAGGGTTGTGCATCGGGTTGTTTGGCCAGTTGATTGATTATGGTGGTAATTTGACTGTCGAGTGCGCGGTGGTTTTGGGTGAGTGCTTGTTTGTAGTGCCCAAGTGCCACGGTGTAGTCACCTTTGGCACGTGCCAAATCACCGAGTCGAACCACGGTATCACGGTAGCGCGCATCGCGTTGTTGTGAAGTGGTGAGCAGCGTTTCTGCGCGTACAAGAAGTTCGTCGGCTCGCGTACGATCTGAATCACGCAAGACTGTTGCGTAGTTTATGAGTGCACCTGCATAGTCGTTGATAATTGACACGTCGTTGGGTGCAATTGTTGCGCTCTGGTCAAACCAAAACAGCGCAGAATCAAGCAGTGTAGGGTCTTGTTCGATACGATTGAACCAGAAAAGATAGAGTCGTGCTAAATTCGCGGAGTGGTCTTTGTTGCGCGGGTAGAGTTGGTTTGCACGGAGAAGCGCTTCTTCTGCATACTGAGTGATGTCACGGGCAGAGAGTGGCGCAAGGAATTGTTTGAGTGCGGATGGGTCTGATTGTAGCGAGAGCCCATAGAAATCGACTTGGTGAATAGACGATACACTGTTGTTTTGCCGACGGCGAGCCTCGGCTAATGTGAGCAACGAGCGGCCGATATTAAGGTAGTAATAATCTTGGTTGGGCATGAGCGTTGCTGCGGTCAGATAATGGTGTAGCGCGATGATTTGTTGATCGCTGTTATTTGTGGCAATGGCACTCGTGTTGTACGTTTGTGCTTGTTGAAAACGCATGTCAGCGTACATGCTATTGATATTCGTCGACCAAGCAATCAAGAACCCCACCGTCAGTATCGACGCATATCCTAGGTAAAACGGAAATTGCGATGTGTTCGTGGTAGACACCGATGCAGCGCCACGAGGATGCACGACTTTGGTGGGTTTGGTTGACGTCGTCGCAGTTGCGACCGGCGTGATTGCTGGTTGTGGTGGTATCGATGCAATAGTGCGGTCGCCGATGATGATGAGGGCTATGGCAATCCATTGCACCATCAATGAGGTCACAATCGGAATGCCGGTTAACCCTTCGACAAGGTGAGATACCAGTACCGCGATGAGTGCAATGACGAGCACATGCTGCTCAATAGGTGCCGCATGTTTGAGTTGACGCCAGGCCGCACGGAATGCAAGGAGAATGACGGCTAGGTAACTGACCAGGCCAATGAGTCCTTTGGTGACGAGTTCATCAAGAAACGCTTGATGCGAACGGTCGGGTGTTGCGGACCGTGATTCGATATTGGCGAGCGATGGTGGGTAGAACGGGGTGTATGCGGCAAACATGCTTTCGGGCCCCCAACCAATGATTGTGCGGAGTGGGTCAGACATAATGAGTCCGACTGCACCTGCGCCATAGTGATCGCCAAACCAAATCTTCATGCGTACGTCACCGGTTGTGCCTGGTCCCACATCAAAGAGTCGACCCATGCGCCCGATATACGGTACATCGCGGAGCGGACGCAGGAGTGTACTATCAGTGAAGTTAAATATCACGAGGAAGCCGCACAAGGTGGTGAATAGGATTACCGTGGTGAGGAGCATGCGTTTTGCGGTTGCTGCATGGGTTGGATGTGTGCGCATGAAGTAAATTGCCCCTAGCACACAAAAGAGAAAGAGCCCCGATGCTCCGCCTATCCACGGCCCACGACTTTGGGAGAGGATGATTGTTCCCCAGTTGGCAAGCGCAACAACAAAACTGGCTACAGCGATGATGGTATGCAAGCGGCGAGATGGTTGTGCGGCGTACGGTGCTTGCACGTATGCCGCCACACCCACCCATGCGCTGATGGTTGCTCCCCACAACCACCAGGACCAATTTGCGCCGAAGTGCGTTGGGTCCGGCTGAACGAGTTGCGAATGCGAACTAAGGCCAACAAACTGACTTATGGTTGCGTAGAGCGTGATCAGTACCGCTGGCACAATCCACAGGCTGTTGAATCGCAGTTGTTGAGGTAACGACTGGGTGAGTAGTAATGCGATGCTAAATCCACCGAGGATGGCTCCCGGGTACATCCACCAGTGTAGTGTGTCAATGGATCGAACGACGGCACTGAGCTGCATACCGCCAAACATGATGGTGAGGAGTGCAACCACATTCGCAGCATGGCCAATGCTCCACCACCAACTGGTAGAGCCGTGTTGGTCTGGTATCGAACCTGCAATGCGTAAATGCCGAATGCCATTTGCGAGTACGAATGGCACGATGAGAATCAAGTAGGCTGCGATAAAGATTGAGTTACCGTGGGTTGATGCAACGCGCGTGATTACATCACCCTTCCACGGGAGTGGATCCATCTCCATAAATTGAACGTAACCGTACGCCGTGGGAATAAGACTTGCGAGTATCAGCATGCCGACTATTCGCCATTGTTGCGCCGCCGTGGTTGCATACTGGATGATGATGAGCGCAAGCACCACATAGCTGATATTGGTATAAGTACCTTGCAGGCGTTGATACGATCCCCAGAACGACACATCTGGCACAATTGATGTGATCGTGCTGAGCACAAATACTCCGCCGTAGCTCAGGATGGCAATCATGAGCGGGTATGTGCGGTAGCGGTGCCACCACGTCGCTGGTGACCCGGTGTCTGGGGTCGACAAACGAGTGCTTACTTGGTTAATAACCACAAATGTGGACAAGAAAACCACAATAAAGCGAAAGAGGAGGGCTTTATCGGGTTCAAAATGACGTGACGAAAGCAAGTTAAAGAAGCTAGGCACGTAGAAGATGGCAGCCAGCCAGCCAATTTCGATGATGGTTGCACTCCAGCGAGCGACCCAGGCATGTGGTTGACGCATAATCAATCTTTCGATACACGAGCAGGTGTGTAAATGACGAACAAGCGGACGAGTTACGATTGTTTGATGGTGAGTGCGCGTGTAACCATTTCTTGGGCGACCAAGCGACTTTGGGCACTGACAGGCTGACCATCGAGCATGGCGGCGAGTTCATCAACACGGGCAGAGGCATCTAGTTCAACAACACGGGTAATGGTACGTTTATCGGCGACTTCTTTACTGATGGCGAAGTGTTGATCACCGAACGAAGCGACTTGTGCGAGATGTGAGATACAGAGCACTTGATGATTGCGGCTGATGTGCCAGAGCTTTTCACCGACGACGAGCCCTGCACGACCGCCAACCCCGGCATCAACTTCGTCGAAGACCACTGTACCGACCACCTCTACTTGGGAGAGAATTGACTTGATGGCGAGGAAGAGGCGGGCCCCTTCACCGCCCGAAGCAATTTTGGCCAGTGGTTTGAGGTCTTCACCGGGATTTGGCGTCAGCAAAAACTCTACTTTATCGGCACCGGTTTTGTCGAATTGTACCAACGGTGCACCTGCCGCATCACTGGTTGTCCATGGAATGCCGTCATGGTTGGCAGCAGGGAGTTGTTGTTGTTGCACCACAAACCGCACATGCGGCATGGCTAAGTCTTTGGCTGATACTTGGACTGCATGTGCTAGTCGTTGAGCAGCATCGTGGCGTTTGCGCGAGAGTTCTTGCGCTAATGCCCCAACATGTGTACGCAGTGTTTCAACTTGCTGTTGAAGTTGGGCAAGCGAGACATCACTTTGTTCGAGGAGGTTCATCTCTTGGGCTGCGTTCTGGGCACGGTCAATTAATTCATCAATACTCACGCGGTATTTGCGCTGAATATCGCGAATGACGGTGATACGATCTTCGATGAGTTCGATGCGTTGAGGGTCGAAGTCGATAGTATCACGGTAGCTTCGTACGGTGCGGGCCAGCTCTTCGAGTGCAAATTGCACTTCAGCACTCTGATCAAGAATCGGCTGAATAGATGCGTCAAATCGGTGGAGATCTGCCAGCGTCTGATTCAGTAGAACGCTCGTATCAACCAGTGCACGACTGCGTCGTTCATCACCATTGAGATACTGGTATGCGAGTGTAATTAACTCGGTGATGCGAGCACCATTTTGGAAGCGTGATCGTTCTTGGAGCAACTCCTCTTCTTCACCGAGTCGTAGCTTGGCGAGGGCCACATCATCGACGAGTTGGCGTAATTCAGTGATGCGTTCATCACGACGTTTTGAGGCCTGTGATAAATCTGCGAGTTGTTGCTGGAGTTGCCGTAGTTGTGTTACCTGCTCACCGAGATGGATGCGCAATGGGGTGAGTTGACCGAAGCGATCAAGCATATCGAGATGCGTTTTGTTGTTGAAAATGGCCAGGCCATCATGCTGCCCTTGAATATCGATGAGTGCTGCCCCAATGTCGCGCAAAATTGCTGCATTCACCGCGCGCCCATTGATGCGGCTCACACTGCGGCCACTGTCACGATTGATTTCGCGTTGAATGATGATGCTTGCTTCATCATCTTCGTCAATGAGACTATGTTCCTCAAGAAGTTCATGAATATGGGGAGTCGTGGGTACATAAAATACCCCTTCGATGCGTGCTTTGTCGGCACCACTACGAATATAACTGACGTCAAAGCGATCACCGCGCAGCATACCGAGCGCATCGATGATGATTGATTTGCCGGCACCCGTCTCACCACTCAGTACGGTAAACCCAGGGCGTAGACGCAGGGTGATTTGTTCTATGATGGCAAAGTTGGAAATGCTTAGTTCGTGCAACATACCAACCTCATGTAATAAACACGAATAGTTCAGAACGGACGAAACGAAACGGTATCATTGGCTGAGCAAATCAAGAAACTCTTGAAGCTTCTCTTGCGAATGAAAGACGAAGGTTAATCGTACATCTTTCGGGGTGCGGTGGATCTGGATGGGTGTTCCAATGTGTTGTTCAAGTTGACGCGCAATAGCTTGGTCCTCGATTGCTGTCTCATAGGTAGCAGGTTGTGCATCATGCCGTGGAGTGCGTGCGGTGCCTGGAGCAGATTCACTCCACGTTGGTGCACTCTTGGACTGACTGGGGCGTACGCCCGTCCGTATCTCACGGAGATACGCTTGAGCACTTGCATAACTTGAGTGCGGAATGTCACTGATTTGCTCAGCCTCACGGACTGTCATACCTTCGTTGATGATGAGATTCAACAATAACGCTTGTGACTGAGCATCTTCAAATTTGAGTAACGCACGGCCATGACCAGCACTCATTTGCCCGGCACGCAACGCAGCTTGTGCTGGTTCGATTAGGCGCAATAATCGGCGTGTGTTGGTGATTTGCACACGACTTGTGCGACCCATGCGTTTGGCAATTTGTTCATCACTCAACTGAAACTCATCTTTGAGGGCTTGGTATGCTAAGGCTTCTTCGATGGGATTGAGATCTGCACGTTGGATGTTCTCGATGATGGCAATTTCGAGCATCTCTTGTGGTGTACTCTCGCGTACCACAACCGGCACCACGGCAAGTCCTGCACTCATGGCGGCGCGCAAACGACGTTCACCAGCGATTAATTCGTAACCGCCACTCGGTATGCGTGTTACAAGTAATGGTTGAATAATGCCATGCTCTTTGATGGACGACGCAAGGTCTGCAATCGCGAGTTCATCAAACGTTTTGCGTGGTTGGTAGCGATTAGGTCGTACGTCGCCGATTGGCACTTCACGCACCACAGGAGTATCATTATTTATTCCATCAAATGGATTACCAGGCAACAGGGCATCTAGCCCACTCCCCAAACCACCTTTGCGCTTACTCATCGTTGCCCTCCTACCATATTCAACCGTTGTAATAAATCGTCAGCGACACGTTGATATGCCAGCGTTGCACGCCCCTCTGGATCGTATTCATAGAGGAGTTGTCCGTAACTCGGTGCCTCACTGGCTCGGACACTACGTGGAATCGGTACATTGCAGATGTGAACAGGGAAAAACTTGCGAACTTCGTCGACTACCTGCTGTGCTAGGTTGGTGCGGCCATCGTACATGGTCATGACAACACCCAAAATTGATAGACGCGGATTGAGACTACCGTGCACTCGATCAATGATGTTCTTGAGCTGAGCTAACCCTTCAAGTGCTAGGTATTCACATTGCAACGGGATACATACGGTGTTGGCAGCTGCTAATGCATTAATTGACAAGAATCCTAACGCAGGTGGGCAATCAAGCATGATGATGTCGTAGTAATGACGAATCGGTTCGATCATTGAAGCAATGCGGAAATCACGTTGTTCAACATTCACGAGCTCAACTTGTACTCCCGACAAGCGTTCACTCGCTGCAATAATGTCGAGATTTGGTCGACGCGTGGGTTGAATAGTCTGATGTACTGGGGTTATGCCCATCATCATTTCGTAGGTGCTGTGCTCGAGATTTCGCTTGGAAATCCCCAGACTGGTAGAAGCGTTCCCTTGAGGATCGCAATCAATCAATAAAACACGCAGGTTTCGTCGTGCAAATTCACCACTTATATTCACTGCTGTCGTCGTCTTGCCGACACCACCCTTTTGATTGATACACGCGATGACAATGCCTCTACGCTGGGCGGTAAGTGGTTGGTGTAATACTGTCACAACTCAACTCCTATGTATTACCGAATGATGCACGGTGCATCAGTTGTCTCGTAATAATTACCGTCAAACATACTCAAAAAGGTACGTGGGAAGAAAATCTTTTCGGCATATGCATGTACCTAACGAATTGTACTATATTTCTTTCGTGATTTGATTACACCTACGTATCACTCTGGTAGTGTTTCACGTGAAACAATTCGCTCTGTTTTTTCGTTTCGCACTGTTTCACGTGAAACAGTTTAACTCATGAATGAGCGACGCAACATGTTTCACGTGAAACATATGGTAGATCAACGCGATCGATACGTGAGTAACGCACGAGGCATGATAACAATCGTGTAGAATACACAGAGAACCAGCAGAAGAGAGAATGCATATGAACGTAGCGTTGTTCATCACTTGTTTCAATGACACGTTATTTCCAAACACAGGAAAAGCGGTAGTGGAAATTCTCGAGCGCGTAGGTCAGCAGGTGGTTTTTCCGGAGGAGCAAACCTGTTGTGGCCAGATGCACTTTAATACAGGATATCAGCAGGCGGCTATGCCATTGATTCGACGGTTTGTCGACATATTCACGCCATATGATGCGATTGTGTCGCCGTCCGCGTCATGTGTGGGCATGGTGCGCGAGATGTATCGCTACGCAGCAGAGGTACAACAAGATACGCAATTAGCAGAGCGTGTGGCGCAACTAGCAGATCGGGTATACGAGTTTTCGGAATTTTTGGTACATAAGTTGGCGATAACCGATGTGGGTGCGTATTATCCGCATCGGGTGACATATCATCCAACTTGTCATTCGCTCCGTGGGATTCGTGTGGGTGATGCACCAGAGCGACTATTACGTGCGGTCAGAGGAATCGACTATGTACCACTTGTTGGTGCGGCAGAATGCTGTGGTTTTGGTGGGACATTCGCAGTGAAGAACGCAGACACATCAATGGCAATGTTAAGCGACAAGATTCGACACATCCTCGATACACGAGCGGAGGTGTGTGTTGCTGCAGACAACTCATGCTTAATGCACATCGGTGGTGCATTACATCGACAGAGAAGTGGTGTGCAAATTGCTCATTTAGCTGAGATACTCGTGGCACAGGAGGGATAAATGAAACCAGATTCAGTCATCATTGAGCTTTCGCCGCGATTTGAGGTGGGCGCCAAGAAGGCGCTTCAAAATACACAGCTTCGTCGAAACATGGGTAAGGCCACGCAGACGATTCGTGCCAAACGATCTGCGGTGGTGGATGAGAAGTCTGACTGGCAGGCATTGCGAGAAGCTGGGTGGCAGATCAAAGCTGATGTGATGGCACAGCTAGATACGTATTTGGTGCAACTCGAGGCCGCGGTGACTGCGGCTGGAGGAGTAGTTCACTGGGCTC
Organism: Chloroflexota bacterium; assembly: GCA_016875555.1. GTDB lineage: Bacteria > Chloroflexota > Chloroflexia > Chloroflexales > Roseiflexaceae > UBA965. Next base: position 11,434 of record VGPG01000003.1, read on the forward strand.
GCGATGCACGCGAGGCGAACCACATTGTCACGGAGTTGATTCGGCAGACCGGTACGAACGAGATAATCAAAGTTAAATCGTTGACTACGGATGAAATCCGATTGAATGAGCATCTTGAAGAGGCAGGGATTCAGGCCATCGAAACAGACTTAGCCGAATTGATTATTCAACTAGCCAACGAAAAATCCTCGCACATATTGGTGCCAGCGATTCATAAAAATCGTTCAGAGATTCGTGCGCTGTTTCAAAAAGCCATGAACCTCCCTGATCTAACCGATGAACCCAAGGCGTTAGCCGCAGCCGCACGTCAATATCTACGTGAAAAGTTCATGTCAGTCAAAGTTGCCACGAGTGGAGCAAACTTTGCGATTGCCGAAACAGGCAGTGTATGTGTGGTTGAATCTGAGGGAAATGGTCGCATGTGTTTGACCATGCCAGATGTCTTGATTACGGTGATGGGTATCGAAAAGATTCTGCCGAAATGGCAGGACTTAGGCGTATTTATGCAGTTATTACCTCGATCATCGACTGGTGAACGAATGAATCCGTACACATCAATATGGACGGGTGTCACGCCAGGAGATGGTCCACAGCAATTCCATCTGGTGTTGTTAGATAATGGGCGCACATCAGTCCTAGCAGATGCGGTTGGACGGCAGACGCTACATTGTATTCGATGTAGTGCCTGTATCAACATCTGTCCAGTCTATGAGCGCACCGGCGGGCATGCCTATGGATCGGTCTATCCAGGGCCAATTGGTGCAATCTTAACGCCACAACTGGTCGGCACTGCACATGCATCATCGTTGCCATATGCGTCGTCGTTGTGCGGTGCATGCTACGATGTATGCCCTGTCAAAATCAATATTCCTGAAGTCTTGGTGCATCTGCGTGGACAAGTGGTGGCCGAGAAGCAAAAGACACTCGCCGGTGCACTTGATGTTGAAGCGTGGGGAATGCAGGGACTCGCGACGGTTTTTGCGAATCGTCGTGCATATGAAGCTGCACAATCGGCAGGACGTCTTGCACAATGGCCATTCGTCAACGATGGGTATATTGATCAAGGTCCAGGGCCGTTAGCGGCGTGGACGGCGATGCGCGATCTAGGGGCAATTCCGCAGCAGTCATTCCGCAGTTGGTGGCGAGAAAGGCAGAAGCATGAGCAGTAGTCGTGATGCAATGCTCCACCGCATTCGTCATGCGGTGGCAAACGGGGTGCGTCAATCGCAGCATCCAACAGAATCTGCGGCGTATGAGGTACATGATCAGTTGGATGCACCGCAGCGGATTGCACAGTTTGCCCATCGGGTCGAAGAGTACAAAGCGTGGGTGGGTGAATGTGATACGTCGGCCGTAGCGCGCATGATTGCGCAGCGATTGGCTGTTCATGGACATCGCACGCTGGTACTGCCACACGATTTTGTGCAGATGTGGCGACCAGAAGGGTATGAACTCATAGAGGATGATCATCTACCTGCAGCGCACATTGCGGCGAGCGATGGCGTCATCAGTACATGTGCATTAGGGATTGCACAGACAGGCACGATTGTCCTTGATGGTGGAGTGGGGCAAGGTCGTCGCATGCTCACACTTCTGCCGGATTATCATTGTTGTGTTGTGCCTGCATCGTTGGTCGTTGGCACCGTGCCTGAGGCATTTGCACGTCTCGAATCGGTAATTGGTGATCGACGTGCGCCGATGACATTTATCTCGGGGCCTTCAGCTACCTCAGATATCGAACTTAATCGTGTAGAAGGGGTGCATGGGCCACGCACCTTAGAGGTGATTATTGTACGTGATGCCTAAAGAGGCTAACGTATGGGTGAATCAGGTGGGACCGTAAACACGGTCCCACCTTTGTCGGTGACTGCACGGTGGGCCTGGTCGTATGAGTGAATCATCACGAGTCACACGGCGCACCACTGGCGTCATGGTGTGGCAGTCACCTCGATGATGATGGTCATTTCGTGATGTTTGGGGCCGCAGTATTCGCTACACACGGTGATGAAATTACCAGGAGTCGAGAATTGGTAGATGTTGCGTGAGATGCGGCCAGGAATGGCCGTTTGTTGCGGATAACCAGGCAGTTGGAGGGTGTGAACGACATCCATGCTCGTGGCAACAATGTGTAGAGTGCTCCCCGTGGGGATTTGAATGCGTGCTGGCGTGTCGCGCGGTTGACCGATGTCGTATACCCACTGCTTGGCAACCACGCGGAGCAGGTACGTGCCATCAGCCTGTTGGTGTAGACCAAGATCACGAAATTCACTGAGATTGAGGCGCATCGGGTCAACAACATCACCAGGTGGTGGAGTTCGTACAACTTGGATAGCCCAAAACGCCCCCAGGAGTGTTAGGAAGAATCCGAACACGAGGCTGAGGGCGATCTGTGGTGGCGACAGTTTCATAGCATCCTAGAAAAAACGTTTCGCAATACCCAAAATACCTTGCTTCCATGGCACACGATGTGACACACCGCTGGCATTGGCAAATGCATTGAGATTGGCTACATACCAGTGGTAATTCCGAATGAGTGCCTGTTTATTCGAGAATTGCGGTTTGTACCCCAACTTCTGCTCAGCTTTTTCGATGGAGACAAACGAGTCAGTCACAGCGGTTTCGTAGACCCATTTATAGAGTGGCGACAGTTTGAGCGCTTCAAGGAAGCGTAGCGTCCAAATCACCGGTGCGGCTGGGAGCGGCACAATCTTTTTACCGAATCCAGCCACATCAAGTACGGCTTGGTAGTCTTCGCGCATGGTGGTGAATTCTTTGGCACCAATATTGAATGTGTCATTGACCGTGGTGTCATCGAGTGTGGCACACAAGTAGATTGCTTGACACAAATCTTCGACGTCCAAAAACTGGTAGCGATTGTTGCCACTGCCAATCATGGGGAACCCGTGTCCGTCTTTGGCCCAGTCATACAACAAGGCAAACACACCGAGTCGCTCAGGACCGACGAACGATTTGGGGCGAAGAATGGGGACAATCATGCCGTGTTGACGGTAGGATTCACAAATTCGTTCTGCGGCAACCTTTGCTTCGCCATAGGGTCCTACACCAACCAACTGGTCATCTTCGAAGAGCGGATGGTGATCAGGAATGCCGTAAACTGCGGTGGATGAAATGTGGATGACGCGTGTGATGCCGCGGCGCTTGGCGGCTTCAAGCACATTGCGCGTGCCATCAAGATCTGTAGTGCGAATGTCATCAGGGCTGTAGAGTGGTAATGCGGCAGCGGTGTGTACGACCAAATCGCATCCATCCATGGCACGATATAGTGCATCGACATCACGAATATCGCCGGTCACCTCATGGATCTGGTTCCGTTCTGGGTAGTCAAACGACGCAATATCATACGAGACAACGTGGTGCCCTCGTGTCAAGAGATAGCGCGTCAGATTGATGCCCAAAAACCCCGCTCCGCCTGTGATAAATACTCGTTGTGATAGCATACATCTCCTCAGTTGTACACCATATGGGTCATGATGGTGTGTTTGTATGCATTTTATCCACATATGTGGATAAATTATGCGCCATAATCAGCTAATCGTTGGCGTAGACGATCGATTTGGGCATCAACGGCTGCTAAGTTTTCGCGTTCGCGTTGCACGATATGCGCCGGTGCTTTATCGACGAAGGAGCTATCGGCGAGTCGTGTGCGACGGCGTTCAGCATCATGTTGTGCATTGTCGAGCTCTTTGGCCAACCGTTGGCGTTCGGCATCGAGGTCAATCATACCTGCCAATGGGACGACGATTTCGACGGCACCGATGACCACTGTGGCCGCGGCTTTGGGGCGTTGTGGCAGTGTAGGAACGAACGAGAGCTCATCGATATGGATGCGTGCCAAGCGCGCCAGCAGTGTGCGTTGTCCGTCGAGGAGTTCGTATTGTGCAGAAACGACCGTGGCGCTGACCAATTTCGCCGGTTCAACTTTGTATTCGGCACGAATATTGCGGATACCGACGATGATATCACGGAGTTGATCGATGGCTTGTTCGGCTTCAGGATCGAGCAACGCAACATCTGGTTGCGGATACTGGGCAAACATGATGGATTCAGCCTGCATGTCATGGGCGGCGCGACCAGTGAGGTACTGCCACGCTTCTTCGGTGACGAAGGGCATGAAGGGGTGGAGCAGGCGCAGTGAACCCTCGAGGACGGTATAGAGCACCTCGCGGGTGAAGAGTTGGCGGCGCTCATCGCCCTCAAGTTGTGCTTTGGCCATCTCAACGTACCAGTCGGCGAACTCGCTCCAGATGAACTCTTGAATCTGACGGCCGGCCTCGCCGTAGTTGTACCCGCGCATCAAGCGATCGACGTCACTGACGAGGCGTTGATAGCGCGACATGATCCAGCGATCGGCGACAGTGTACGGGTAATTGAGCAAACAATGACCGGTGACGATGGCAGAGTTATCTGGCTTCCAGTCGCCAAAGCGACCAAGCACGAATCGGGTCACGTTCCATAATTTGTTGGCAAAATTGCGCCCTGATTCGATGCGTTCTGGGTTGAGATTGAGATCTTGCCCGGGGGCACTACTTGTAGCAAGGGTGTAGCGCAATGCGTCCGTGCCAAATTGCGCCATGACATCAAGTGGATTGACGACATTCCCGTAGGTTTTACTCATTTTGCGGCCTTCTTTGTCGCGCACCAGACCATGCAAGTAAATGGTATGGAACGGCGCTTGGCCGGTCAAATAGCATCCGAGCATCATCATGCGCGCAACCCAGAAGAAGAGAATGTCGTAGCCGGTCTCCATGACGCTGGTCGGGTAGTAGCGCGCCAAGTCTTCGGTGTTATCGGGCCAGCCGAGTGTCGAGAATGGCCACAAACCGCTAGAGAACCAGGTATCGAGGACATCAGGGTCTTGAGTGATGCCGGGGCCAGTTGGATCTGGATCATCAGGACCAGGCACTATCATCTGCCCGTCGGCGGTATACCAGACGGGGATGCGGTGTCCCCACCAAAGTTGACGACTAATACACCAATCTTGGATGTTTTCGAGCCAATGAAAGTAGACGCGCTCGAAGTTATCGGGCACGATGCGCGTCGTACCGTTACGTACGGCCTCGAGTGCCAAATCGGCTAGTGGTTGCATGCGCACGAACCATTGTTCACTCAGCAGGGGTTCGATGACTTCGCCGCCACGTTGACTAATGCCGACCGACATGCGGTGAGGCAATGTGGCAACTAACAAACCCTCGGTGTGGAGGTCGGCCAAGACGCGCTTGCGGGCGGCGAATCGCTCCATGCCAGCATATGGGCCGGCGTGTTCATTCAGTGTGGCATCGCGATTCATGATGTTGACCATCGGCAGGCTTTGGCGCTGGGCCACGGCATAGTCGTTATGGTCGTGAGCAGGGGTGATTTTGACGGCACCGGTGCCAAATGCAGGATCTGCATGTTCATCGGCAACAATTGGAATACGGCGATTGACAGCTGGGAGTACCACGAATTTGCCAATGAGGTGCTTGTAGCGCTCATCTTCGGGGTTGACGGCCACAGCCACGTCACCCATCAAGGTCTCTGGTCGGGTGGTAGCGACGGTGATGTACTCAGTGGCAGCCTGTGACCATGCGCCGCTGCCCCACGCACCGGTTTGCCAGTCGTTGGCAATCGGGTAGCGGATATGCCACATATTGACGTCGCGCTCTTCGTACTCGACTTCAAGATCAGAGACGGCAGTTTGCAGATTGGGTGACCAATTGACGAGGCGTGTGCCTTTATAGATTAAGCCGTCGTCGTAGAGCTTTTTGAAGGCGGCGCGAACGGCACGCGATAAATCGGGGTCAAGGGTGAAGTGCTCACGCGACCAGTCACACGATGCGCCGAGGCGACGGAGTTGTTGCGTGATTTTGCCACCAAACTCATGCTTCCAATCCCAGGTGCGGCGCAAAAACTCCTCACGACCAACGGCGACGCGGCTAGTACCTTCACGCAGGAGCATGCGCTCAACTTGGAGTTGTGTGGCAATGCCGGCATGATCGGTACCGGGGACCCACAACGTGGGATGACCGCACATGCGTTGCCACCGGATGATGACGTCTTCGAGGGTGACGAACATGGCATGCCCCATGTGGAGCTCGCCAGTCACGTTGGGTGGTGGCATTGACACGACAAATGGGGCTTTTTCGCTATGATAGCGTGGTTGAAAGAGCTGTTGAGACTCCCACCAGTGATAGAGTCGTTCTTCGACTTGTTGGGGGTCGTACGCCTTGGCCATCTCATTTGGCCGATTAAACGATGCCGTCATGAATCACCTATGTGCATATAGTTCATTATTGTCATTATATGTGAAATATGCAACAGAGTGCATGCAACTTCACGCCGACCTGCAGATGCGCAATCTACAGCGTTTGGGAGAGGGTTGTTACCACGAGTCCTTGGGCGGCAAAGGCATCAAGAATACGCGGGAATGCCTCTGCCGTAGTGGCGTTTCCACAGTGTGCGAGCAAGATGGCACCATTGCGCTTGTCAGGAGCAAGTGTATTTGTTAGGCGATCCACCAAAAAATCGGCACTTTTTGGGTCACCGACCGAGTCGAGACTGTCGAGCGTCCAAAAAATCGGCAAGTAACCGTTGGCGATGACGACGCGCAACACCCGTTCGTCGTATGCACCATAGGGTGGGCGAAAGTAAGGAGCTGGGCGAGTGCCCGTGACGGCATAGAGTCGGTCGGACATGGTCTGAAGCTCGAGGAGCATGCCACTTTCGTCAAGTCCGCGAAAGTCTGGATGGCTAGTGGAATGATTCCCCACCTCATGACCATCTGCCACAATACGTTTGGTCAATTCGGGATTACGCTCAATCCAATCACCCGTCAAAAAGAAGGTAATCTGAATATTGCGCTCAGCCAGCACATCGAGCATAGCACCGGTCGGCGCACTATCAGCGCCTGCGTCCAGTGTGAGCGCCACTGCCGGTCTGTTTGCCCCACGTTGCACGATGACGGGTTGGCTTTCGAGTGTGCTGGCGGCTGGATTTGTCTGGGGGATGATGAGGGGACGCTGCGGATAAATGTCACTGTTGAGTCGATTGTATTCACGAATGAGTTGCGGAATAGATCCTGACGCCTGTGCAATCTGGTCAAGCGTATCACCTTCTTTGACGCGGTACGCCAGATACCCTTGTGCCTGCGGGAGCGGGGTGCTCGTGACGGTTGGAATGAGCGTCTGTGTTGGCAACGGTGTCTGTGTGGCAGGAACGGGAGCTGGTGTGTCGTTGGTGGCGAGGGCCGCAGTTACGCGCAGATTTGAGGCGGTTGGCTGTAGGACCGGCGCATTCGTGGCTGATGGTGTAATCGGGCTCTCATGTTGCGTAAGCCGCCAGACGCGTTCGCTGGCGGCAATCACCACAACCAGAGTGAGGCTGACCAAAATGATGAACGGCCATGAGAATTTCATGTCCGATCCTTGAGGCGTTGGTTGAGCGCACTCATGAATTGGGTGTGGTGATCGGCCGATTGAAATGCCCGCCGCGGAATGGAGATATATGACCAGTTGCCGTAGACGAGTAAGTAGTACTGTCGATTCTCGACGACACTGCGAAACTGCGTAAACGCGAACGTGCGCGATGCATCACCCGATTGGACATGCACTCCGTGATCATCAATGGTAATCGCAGTGACCTTGTCGGGCTGGCTGAGAGCAGTGACCGTCATCAAAATTAACGGGACGGGGTCAATCGCCAACAAAATCCCGATGGTGATGAGTAAGAGCTGATTCAGCGTGAATCCCAGCGTAAACCCTTGATAACTGGCCACCGCAATTAACACTAGCGCCACCACTTGATAGATGCGGTGCTTCGTGGTGCCAGATTGATAGAGCTGAGCAGCGGCCAAAACGTCACGGAGATTACGTTGAAAGCGTACTGATGGAGCGGTCATGGGATATTCAACTCCTGTCCGACAAGCAAATTATCAGGATTTTGCAGATACGGATTAACTTCTTCGATTTCGGCAACAGTCACATTAAAGCGTTCTGCAATTGCGCCGAGGGTATCACCTGGTTTGACGTAGTACACGGTCACATTAGTTGGTTCTTCGGGTGATGGCACCAACGTTGCAGTTGGTTGAGATGCGACAGGGGCAGTTGTCGGCTCAGGCGTCGGTTCGGCAGTTGCTTGAGCCTCTTCGCTGGTATCGGTAATGACACCGGTATCGCTGAGTACGGTCGAATCAGTGATGACACCGGTGTCGGTGAGCACAGTCGAATCGGTGAGTACGGTTGAGTCGGTAAGTACATCGGTGGCGGTGATAACAACGGTTGGTGTGAACGTGGGTACGGGGGTAATGGTAACCTCTGGGTATGGCGTTGGTGTGCCGGCGTTTTCGAGGAGTTCGGCCTCTGCTTCAAGGTTGACATCTGACTGACGATTGACCGAAGAAGCCACGGGGAGGAGCAAGGTGAAGTTTGCGATTCGCAGACTACTAATATTTACGCTGGCCAAGCTGAGTACGATGCTTACGATTGCGATGGCCAACAAAATGGCAACCGCACCGACACCGCGCGACGGGAGGACCCGCATTAACAGACGCAACAGGAGTGCGCCAAGTAGCGGTAAAACGAGTGCCGCGACCAATAATGGGGTTATCATTGATTCAGACACGCTAACCTCCCTATACCTGTGATGCATACATCATCATAAACAAGACGCAAAACCATGTGTCAGTGTTCGTTCAAGTGTACTACAGTTACCCCTTCGCCACCACTTGCACCACCTCCGGACAACGATTTGACTTGACGGTGGCGTTGCAACTGGTCACGCAGACTTTGGCGCAATGCGCCCGACCCTTTGCCGTGAATGATTCGCACAAACGGCAAGCTGGCTCGATAGGCATCATCAATGTAGCGGTCAACACGTTCGATCGCCTCAGCGGCACGCATGCCACGCACGTCAATTTCAATAGAAACTTCAGGTGTTGATGGTACATACGTATGCCGTTGCACCTGAGCGACTGGTTCTTTGCGTTGACCGGGTCGAAGTTCACTCAATTTGACGGTTATACGAAATCCACCAACTTGGACGATTGCTTGATCATCTTCGGCGTCAATGGTGACCACATCGCCCGTCATGTTCACTGACGGCACAAAGACTGCGTCACCAACCTGTATCGGTCGTTGTACCTCCACAACCGGTTGGATTACCGGTGCATTAGGGCGCCGTTGTTTGGCCAAGCGCTCGCTTGCTTGTTGTTGTACATCAACGGCGCGCTGTTGCGCCTCTTCCATCCACTTTTTGGTGACGGTGACTTGTTGTACGTCATCACGTAAACGCCGGAGCTCTGCACGCACCTGTTTGACTTCGTTTTCGATGGCGTGTGCTGCGGCTAAGCGTTCTTCTTCGAGTCGCTGGTCGAAGCGTTGGCGCTCATGTGCCATCTCGGCTTTGAGTTGCTCAGCTTCGGCCTGCACATGGTTGGCGCGCTGGAGTAACACGGCAGCTTCTTGCCGTTCGCGTTGAATCGCGGCTAGCAAGGAGTCGACTTGGAGTTCCTGGTTGGGCAGGGTCGCACGAGCACTTTCGATGATGGCAGGGTCGAGTCCGAGTCGTGTGGCGATAGCCAACGCATTTGAGCGACCCGGCACACCAATCATCAGGCGATAGGTTGGTGAAAGCGTCTCCGCATTGAACTCGACGGAGGCGTTTTGGACGCCAGGGGTGCTATACGCAAACGCTTTGAGTTCGGCATAGTGCGTTGTCGCAATCGCGAAGACGCCGCGATTGAGCAGGTGTTCGACAATAGCGCGGGCGAGCGCCGAACCCTCGACAGGATCAGTGCCTGCACCCAGTTCATCAAGGAGCACCAGCGCAGGTAATTCATCACGAAAGACAGCCGCCTGTGGACGCCATTCATCAACACCACGGGCATGCACCTGAGACGGCGTCAACTCCACCACATGATCAAGATTGGCAAGAATTTTGATGATATTGGTGAGATGTGACGAAAAGGTCGAAAGACTCTGTTCGATGCTCTGCTCATCACCGATATCTGCATAGATCTGTCCAAAAATCGGCAACGTTGAGCCATCATTGGCAGGAATGAAGAGTCCTGACTGAGCCATGATTGCCAAGAGCCCGGTGGTTTTGAGCGAGACCGTCTTGCCACCGGTGTTTGGGCCAGTAATCAAGGTGATGCGCGTGGTGTGTGGCATCGTCATATCAATCGGCACGACTTTGGTCGGGTCAATCAGCGGGTGTCGAGCTTTGATGAGGTGTACGTGTGGATCGTGCCCTTGCATCACATCGATTATCTGCGGTTCGACCGCGCGAATTTGCCCGGCAAAGCGTGCTTTGCACAACGCAAAGTCGATGGTGGCGAGTGCTGTGATGCCGGCGTGAATGGCACTGGCGTGGGCACCTACAAGGTCGGAGAGCTCGGCCAAAATACGTGCGACCTCATCGGCTTCATCGAGTTGGAGCTCGCGCAGTTTATTGTTGAGTTCAACGACGACAAGTGGTTCGATGTAGAGGGTGATGCCTTTGCCGGACTGGTCGTGTACCAATCCTTTGACCACCCGCTTATGGCTGGCTTTGACGGGCACCACATACCGACCATTGCGAATTGTGACGATATTTTCTTGGAGGGCATCTGCATATTGCCCCGATGAGACGATATGTTGCAGACGTTCTTGTACGCGCCCCATGGTAATGCGGATTTCGTTGCGCAACGAGGCGAGTTTAGCACTTGCCGTATCGAGTACGTCGCCATCGTTGTTGATGGAGTGCTCAATGCGATCCTCGATAGCAGGGAAGATCGGCAGTTGTTGAATATATGCAAACAGCTGGGGCACACGAGTACTATCAATGCGTACGAGCGCCTGACGAAAGCGACGCGCTGCAGCAAGCGTTCGTGCGATTTCGAGGAGGACAATTGCATCTAGCACGCCGCCACGTGCTGCCAATGTGACAGCGTCGCGCACGTCTCGTGCGGCCCCAATCGTGAGATCAGGATACTCGTCGAGGAGATACCGTGCTTCGCGGGTTTGACTGAGCGCCACGCCGATTTCGAAGGCGTCGGTTGATGGTACAAGTGCCTCAGCCATCTGGCGTGACGCAACAAAACTCGCATGGCGTGCGAGCATGGTGCGGATAGCGGGAAACTCAAGCGTCGTAAGCGTGTGTGTGGAAATCATGCAAGTTACTGGCTACTCACTGGAAATAATTCGTATATATCACTATAGACAAACATGTCTATCCAACTGACAACATGGGGTGCGATATTGATGGCAAGGGGGCGAATTAATGCGGATTCAGCAATCATCTGTTGGATGTTGGGGACAAGCAAAAAGGAGTTTGTCCCTGGTTCAATGGTGATTGTTTGACTGAGGAGCAACAGGTGTGACGCAATGCCCCAGACAACAACGATGACAAATCCGTTGATAAGCATGCCAAGGCTACGACTCAAGAATGCGCCACCACTTTGTGCATCAAAAAACCGAAACGTGTACATGCCCATTAAGAGCAAGACCGTCCAGAAGAGGGTGAACATGCCCAAAAATGATAAAATGTGGCTTTCGAGCAAGCTAATATTTGAGTATAAGTGGAATGTGTCACCCACTTTTTGGAAATACAAGCCTGCAAGGACAAGAGCGACATATGCCACGATGGCAGTGACCATTGGACGCACAATGCCTTGCATAACCCCGATTAACATGGCCAACAAAAAGACGATGACGCTGAAAAAATCGAAGATACTCATCACCATCACTCCCACCACAAACAAACACTACAAAGTATAGCACACAAGGTTGTCAATCGATGATGATGTGTGTCATTGTTCTTTGCAATCGACAATCACCGATGCATATGCACAAGATTTGGTACACTACACATACATGCTGGCATTCATGCGACCAGCATGCCAAAGCTGAGGAACATATGAAACGCATCATACAACTCGTGTTGGGCTTAATAGTTTTATTCGTGGTGTTTGTGGGTGTGACACAATCGAACACGTTGACGGGGCTCGTACGTGATGTGCTGGGCTTGGTCATGACTGACGTTACTGAGCAATTGCCGGTGGTGGAGGACATGCTGCCGGCCATCGAAGGTGAGATTCCTATTCCCACAATTGATGTGCCAGCCATCGCGGTTGAAGGGAACACTATTCGACTCACTGAAGCAGAGATTAATGGACTTGTAGGTAACTTTGGCAACGAACAAGTGCAGGTCACCCAAGTGCGTTTGGTCCCCGATCAAATAGTCTTGGTGCTGACGGTGGCCGGATTGTCGACTGAACTCACGGCAAATTTGGCGGCCATTGATGGTCAGGTGGTCGTCCAAAATCCAGCCCTCTCGGGAGTGGCAGGATCACTCATTCCGATTGACGAATTGGTGGGTCCGTTACAAGCGGCAATTAATCAAGTCATCGCCCAAAATGCGCCTGTCAAGTCAATTCGAGTAGAAAATGGTGCGGTTGAAGTGGAACTCAACCGATAAACGAATGTTCATGGGTGTACCACAAAAGCGGCTATGGTAAATTGACACGACCTAGGCCATATGCTACACTCGCAACGCTCATTAGAGCGTCAATGGGGGTATTGTATGCAAGAATCGTTGCCAACACTCGCACCGAGCAATCGAATTGCCACAGCGCTGGCAATTGGCGTGGCGCTCGGCGTAGCGAGTTTGCCAGTATTTGAACGACACGCAACCGTCATTGTACCGTTGATCGCGGTGATGGCGCTGTTTGTTGCGACACTGGCGTGGGTATATACGGCACCGTTGCGTTGGCCATCTGTAGGTCTACTTATTGCAACGATACCGATGTTAGTATGGCCCACTATTCATGAAATGATGCTTATACCGCTGGTGGTCAGTGGGTATGTGTTAGGTGTGGCATTTGTGCCAGAGGTGGCGCATCAACGTCTTGGCGCTCGTGCTGAGGCGGCGCGGCGGCAGTATCGCATCATGGCAATCGCAACGGTGGCCGCACTCGTCGTCGTCTCTCTGTTGGGCGGCTTGGGGAGTGTGGTATGTGCAGCCTTGCCGTTGTGTACGGATGCAACGGATTTAGCTCAGTTACAAAACAGTCATCGCATCATCAGCGTGCCTGCGGGTATATTGACGCTCATCCTGGTGTTTCAGACGGTGCGCACGTTTGGGAGTAGTACGCCGATGGTGATGTGGTTGGCGGTGAGTGTTGTAGTACTCATGACCACTCAACTCCTGGTCGGCTTGGGCGTGGCCACGGCGGTCATTGACACCACGGTGCACGCCAGTCTGAGTCTGGTGACGCTGAGCGTGACAGCCGTGTTAGTTGCAACAACATGGCGACTAGTGTGGCCAAACAAAAAACATGATATGCCAACACCGGAGATGGTGACCATCGGTGATACGGTCGTCACATACACGTGGCGTGAAAAAGTCAAAGACTACGTGAGTCTGACCAAGCCAGGAGTCATCTCGTTGTTGATTCTGACAACGATTACGAGTATGTACATCACTCCTGCAGGCATGCCAAGCCTGGCGCTCGTCATCTGGACGTCGATTGGCGGGTGGTTGATGGCCGCAGCCTCGCACTCATTCAACTGTTATCTCGATCGTGATATTGATGTGTTGATGGGGCGCACGGGCCGCCGTCCTATTCCAAGCGGACGCATCCCTGGGTGGCATGCAATCGTGCTCGGGTTCGTTTTGATGATTGCTGCGACTGCGATTCTGGTGTTGGCCGTTAATTGGCTAGCGGCGGCGTTGTCGTTTGCTGGGTTGGTCTATTACGTATTGATTTATACGATGTGGCTCAAGCGCACCAGTTTCAATAACATCGTGATTGGTGGCGGTGCTGGTGCATTCCCACCGTTGGTCGGATGGGCTGCGGTGACCGGGAGTCTTTCGTTGCCGTCGCTCTTCTTGTTTGCCATCATCTTCTACTGGACACCACCACATTTCTGGGCGTTGGCGATTATCCGCGCCAAAGACTACGCCAATGCCGGTGTGCCAATGTTGCCAGTAGTGGCCGGTGATCACGAGACGCGTTGGCAAATTGTGTTGTACACCATACTCATGTTCATTGTGACCATTATTCCCACGCCACTCCACATGCTGGGGACGGCGTATTTGGTGATGGCCATTGTGCTGGGGGGGATTTTTGGCTACTACGCCGTGCGCCTCTACCGTCAGGGCACCACGCAATCGGCGTGGGGGCTGTACCGCTACTCCCTGCTGTATTTGGCGTTGCTGTTCGGTGCGATGGTGATAGATCGTGTGTATTTTGTGTGATGGATGTGCGGGTTGGTACGGAGCACTGCGATGACCTCATTCTTTCTATTGGCGAGTGTCGCCCTGATTGTCGGGCTGATCGTGATGATGCGCCCCCTCGCCCCACAACCGCGCCCCACGCAGGCATCACCCAACCCCGCACCACCTGCCACCATGCCACCGTGGCAGGCATGGCAGGTGGCGCCTGGACTGCAGGGATATGCGTGGGAAGTCGCACAGCCGCGGGCAATCGTGCTCCTGCAACACGGCTATGCGGATTACGCATTGCGCTTCGTGAGTGAATACCACCAGCTCATCCCCAAGCTCTACGCCCAGGGATTCAGTGTGTACGCCATGGATTTGCATGGGCACGGCTATGCGACCGGGGCACGCGGGGTGCTCGATGTGCGCCACGCCGTCGCCGATCATATGCAGGCACGGCGGCTTTTGGCCACGCACGGGGCACCGGTGTTTGTGATCGGGCATTCGCTGGGTGGGTTGATTACTGCGGCCAGCGTGGGGGCAGATGCCACTGGCCTGGCCGGGGTGATTTTGATGAGCCCGGCCTTGCCGGCACCCATCCCTGGGCTGGTGCGTGGGATCCTCAATCTGCTGGCGCGCATCAATCCCCAGGCTGCCATCCCACTCCCTGCGGCGCCAGAGTCAGGCTTGTCGCGCGATGGGGCATATATTGCACGCGCCACCGCCGACCCTATCATCTACCACGCCCATGTGACCATGCTGACGGCGGCGACGGCGCTGGATGTGGCTGCCACGCTGCCGGCACAGTTGCCGCACTGGCGCACCCCCACGCTCATCCAGCACGGCAGCGCCGACACGTGGGCTGACCCACTGGGGAGCAGTGCCGTTGCGGCGCAGCTCACGGGCGCCGATTGCACACTTCTCACCTACCCCGATGGGCGCCATAACCTGCTGTGCGACGACGACCAAGTGCAGGTCTACCACGACATCCGCACCTGGTTGGAGCGCTGGGCATCGCGCATGTAGAGCGGTAGCTGTTTGGCGTATTGCTTGCGCTGTGTCATATCAAACGTGGGGTGATGCGGCAGCACGATCATGATGCCCTCGGCGTATTCTTCGGCAGTACACTGACCCAGCACCACCATCAGAACCAGCAAAAGGCTGGCGCGATGATTCTGGTAGAGTGTCATCACCGCGGTCTGTTGCGCCGGATGTAGTGCGTGGAGCGCGCGGGTCACCACGTCAATGAAGTGTGCATCGGGCGCTGCATCATCGTTGGGCAACGTGCACTGCTGCGCGGCCAGCCACTGCACCAACGCGCGCCACGCCCACAGCTGATCCACGTGCTCGGGGCCAGGCGCGTGCGTGAGTGTGATGTCGTGCGCTTCTAGCAGATGGGGCAACTGCGCGACCAACTGCGGAAACGATACGGCGATCAGGTCGTACTGCGTGGCATACAACGAAAAGTAGTTGATGTCGGTGACGTCGAGCTTGCCCGTCAGCCACGCTTCGCGTTGGATGGCGCTGATAATGTCGCGCGTGGTGTGGCTCACCCACAGCCCGGCTGGAGTGGTGAGCGGTTTGTCGCTGGCATACAGACCGACGCAACCATCCTTGGTGCGGATGTCGAGGGCTTGTAGGTCACGGGTGTTCCAGTGTTTGGCACGGTGGTCTTTCATCGTAGTATGCTCCTTTTCAAATATTTCTCAAACCATGTGAATTATAGCAAAGTGACGTAATATATGCCGAGACGCATGTGACGCATGCGTCTCGGCGGTGGGATGTGTTAGTTCACAAACCCTTTTTGTGCCAGAAAATCAAAGCCACGCATGACGTCGTGAGGGGAGACTTCCAGAATCATACGTGGTGCATGTGATAGCGATTGCAATGCGCGAAACACGGCAAACCAGCAGAGTGTGCCGTCGCCAGGCGCCCAGTGGCGATCGTATAATCCATCGGTATCTTGCAAATGCACATGTGCCAATAAATCATTAGCATCAAAAATCCACTGATCTGGTGACGGGCCACCGAATTGTTGCATCAGATGAGCATGTCCCACATCTACACTCAAACGTACGAATGGGGTGTCAAACGAGCGCACCAGTTCGATGAGTGGCCGCGTGTGCACGTCGCTACAGACTTCGAGCACGATTTGGCACGACTGCGATTCCGCATGAGCCACAATCGGATCCAAAAGTTTGTGCACAGTAGCTATTTCATTGCGGAACCCTGTGTTGTTGGTGTGCACAATCTGTGGATGTCCGAAACAGCCGAATGGACTGTGCAACACCATCTGTGTCGCACCAATCGCATCCGCAAACGCCAGACCTTGGCGCAAACGTTGCTGTATCACATGGGTGACCAGCGTATCATCACACAAAAGCGACAATCCTTCGGTTGGTCCATGGATACCGAGTCGTCCCGTAAAGGTGGCCAACTGGGTGCGGATGGCATGCACGCGATCGTGCAAATCCTCGTCCAAACAGTTCGCATAAAACGGGTCGTCGATTTCGAGGTCTCGTTGATCGGCAATTATCCACTCACTGAACTGTGCGAGTTGTGCTGATGGTAACGAAACCCCCATACGCATGATGTCATTCATAGATTTCTCCTCTACGTTGTCGGTAACGCAAATTGGTCACGAAGGGATGCGAGCACATCAGGTGGATGGTGACAGCGGAATGTGTGCGATCCCGCCACCTGTTGCCAGGGAGGTACCACGTCCGCACACAGGTGTGGGATAGCAATAGGACACCGCTGACGAAACGGACAACCACCGTGTGTCAGCGTCGTATCATCGGCGGGTAGATTCACCTGTGGTTGCACCGTGCGACGTGGCACCGTCAGCACCGCACTGAGCAACTGCATGGTGTATGGATGATGGGGCACCGCAAACACTTCGGCAGTCGCACCCTGCTCGCACACGTGGCCAGCAAACAACACGATGGCGGTATGTGCCACCGCCCGTACCACTGCCAGATCATGGGCAATAAACAGATAGGCGGTGCCCCGTTGCCGTTGGATGTCGACCAACAACTGCAGCAGCGATGCTTGCACCGACACATCGAGTGCAGACACCACTTCGTCGCACACCACCACATCGGGATCCGCGAGGAATGCCCGGGCAATGGCCACGCGCTGTTTTTCACCACCAGAAAGCTGTTGTGGCACACGGTTCAGATACTGTTCGTCGAGGCGCATCTGCTGTAGCATGCTGATGGTATGAGGCAGTGCTTGGGCGCGCGTCCGCCCAAAAAATACCGCTTGTGGGCGGTACAACAGCTCAGCGACCGTGTGGCGGGGATTCAGCGATAGATCGGGGTTTTGGAAAATCAGCTGAATGCGCCGGCGTGCATCCTGGCTACGCTGTGTCACGGTGGCGGGCAACACTGTTTCGTCCAGATATACATTACCTGCGGCAGGCTGATGCAAGCCGGTAATCACCCGTGCCAACGTCGATTTGCCACTGCCGCTCTCGCCCACCACCGCGCAGGTATGCCCGGGTGTGAGCGTGATATCGACCTGCGCAACCACCAGCTGGGGCGGAGTGCGCACCCACCAGCGCCAATCCGGCTGGTGGTAGGTGGCAGAAACCTGGCGCACTGCCAGTAGTGGTGTACCTTCGCCTACAGGTGCGCGGTCGAGGAGTGGTGTGGCCGTACTGTCCACATCGTCGTGTGTAGCCACCGTCTGCCAATGATGGCACCGCACCGCACGCGTATGCGCCACGAATTCCAGTGTGGGCGCCGTAGTGGCGCACACGGATTGTGCGAATGCACAGCGATCCAAGAAAGCACATTGCTGGTCGGTTGCACTGCGGCGCATCTGTCCCGGCATGGCATACGGCAACCGTGTGGCGGTCAGTTGTGGCATGGCAGCAATCAGCCCACGCGTATACGGGTGGTGTGGCTGTTGAAAGACGTCGGCGGTATCACCCATTTCCACGACTTCGCCTGCATACATGACCATCACCTGCTGGCACGTCTGCGCAATCACCCCCAAATCATGACTGACCAGTACCATGGCCATATCCGTATCATTCGTCAATGCATGCAACAACGCCAGCAGTTGTGCCTGGGTGGTCACATCCAGCCCCGTGGTCGGCTCGTCGAGCACCAGCACCTTGGGCTGGCCAGCCAGCGCCATCGCCAAGGCGACCCGTTGTTGCTGGCCGCCAGACAACTGGTGAGGATAGCGGCGTGCGATACGCGCAGGATTGCGCAACCGCATGTCTGCCAGCAGTTGTACGACTCGCTGCCATGCGGCGTCGCCCTGCAGCTGCTGATGAATCTCGAGCACTTCGGCAATTTGTGCATACACCGTACGGTGTGGCGCCAACGACTGGCCAGCGTTTTGCGGCACCAGCGCAATCTCGGCGCCACGGATGTGTTGGAGTTGGGCGGGGGGCATGTCAAAGAGCTGCGCACCCGCATACGTGACTGTCCCGTGCACTCGCACGCCGGCGCCACGAATCATGCCCAACAACGCATATGCCAACGTGCTTTTGCCACACCCAGACTCACCGACGACGCCAATGCGCATCCCTGGTGCGATGTGTACACTCACGTCACGCACCACCGGGGTTACGGTGCTCGTCGTATTCGGGAATCCGATAGTCAGATTGTCCACACTCAGCAGTGGTGTATTCATCGGCGTACACCACGATCAATGCCAAACACCTTGGCAATTTCGTCTGACACCACATTCAGCGACACCACCAACGTGGCCACCGCAATCATGGGGAAAATAGTGCCCCACGGCGACAGCACCAACACCGCGCGATTTTCGTTGACCATCAACCCCCAATCGGGGGTCGGCGGATTCACGCCGAATCCGAGGAACGACAAACCACTCACGGAGAGCACAATCCACGAGGCGCGCATGGCAAATTCGACGCAGAGCACATCAAGAATATTGGGCAACAGTTCGACCCATACAATGTCGCTGACCCGTTCACCCCGCAGCCGAGCGGCCACGATGAAGTCACGTGGGACATATTCTTGTACGGTGGCACGAATCACCCGTATCACACCTGGCATGTAACTCAACACCATTGCCAAAATGATGACCGGCGTGCCTGTACCAAGCCCAGTCACAATCACCAACAACAACAAAATCCCGGGGATTGAAATCACCGCATCGATTACCCGCATCGTGATTTCGTCGACAATCCCACCGACATAGGCGACAATCACCCCAATCAGCCCGCCCAGCAAGACCGACAACACGGCACTCGCCAGGCTAATCACCAATGCTACTTGACCACCATAGATGACTCGCGCCAAAATATCGCGCCCATAGCGGTCAGTACCAAAGACATGCTGGGAAGACGGTGCTTGGAACGCGTTATTCGTATCAATCGTGTTGGGTGGATACGGAGCCAACCACGGTGCACCGATGGCCATAATCAGGTGGATGGCCAGTAGCACGATGCCGATTAATGTCGGCAGTGAGATGTGAGGGAGCCATGGGCGCGATGACGACATGCACTAATCCTGCTACTCATCAGCTACACGCCAATACTGCGTGCGCAGTCGTGGCGTCAACCACAAGGTGGCGATATCGGCCACGATGTTGATACCAATGTAAAACACTGCCCCTACAAGTCCTAGTGCCTGCACCAGCGGTAAATCGCGATCACTCACTGCTGACGTGAGCAATCGGCCAATCCCAGGGAAATTGAAGACGGTTTCGACGACCACCACCCCACCAATCAGCCACGCCACTGTCAAGGCAATCGCATTAATGGTCGGAATGAGTGCATTGGGGATGATATGGTGCCACACGACGCGCCGATGTGGCACACCCTTGAGGTACGCCATCTGGACATAGTCACTGTGTGCCACATCAATCACACTACTCCGCACCATGCGCAAAATATAGGCGACCATCACAATCACCAAGGTGACCGCAGGCAATATCATGCTGGGAAACAATGCTGTGAATGTGGCTTGCGGCTGTACAATGGTCACCGCGGGGAGGAGTGCCCAGATTACGCCAAAAAGCAGCATCAACAGCGAACCAATCACGAATTCGGGCAAACTCATGCCAATGAGCGAGAGTGTGGAAACCAAGGTATCGAACCACGTGTTGCGCTTTAGCCCTGCGACGACGCCGAGGAGCAACGAAAGCAGGACACCAATCACCCCCGCAATGCCACTTAACCACAGCGTATTGCGTACCCGCTCACCGATGAGTGGTAAAATGGCTTGCTTTGGGCGCGCCAGTGAATATCCCCAATCGCCCTGCACAAACGCATACAACCAGTCCATGTAGCGCGCGCTGGCCGGACGGTCGAGTTGCAGTTGGGCGCGCAAAGCAGCCAGCCGCTTGGGCGTGGCATCACGCCCAAGCACTGCCGTCGCGACATCGCCAGGCAACACCTCGGTCGCCACAAAAATAATGGCCGCGACCACAAACAGTGTCACCAATGCGGAGAAACACCGACCGAATACATACGAAGCCATGGCTATCCTTCGAGTGTCACCTTCGCATAATCAAAGTAACGCGTGTTGATGTTTTTGACACGCTTGTGGGCCGCAGACAAAATATCGGTGAAGAATGGAATAATTGCGCCGCCTTCATCAGACAACAGCTGCTGTGCCTGCTGATAGACGGCTTTCCGTTGTGCATAGTCCAACTGTTGCCGTGCCTGATCGAGTAATCCGTCAAAGGTTGGATTGCTCCAGAAGGTTTCATTCCAGGTCGCCCCCGAACGATAGACTTCGTTGAGCACCTGATCGGCAGTACGCTCCCCCCACGATGAGCAACAGAACGGCTTTTGCATCCAAATGTCATTCCAATACCCGTCTGCGGCTTCTTGTTGAATGTTGACGGTGATGCCAGCTTCTGCGGCCATTTCTTTGTAGAGTACGGTCATCGGAATCATGTTGACATCAATGTCCGACGTATACAGCGTCACTTCGAGCCCGTTGGCAAACCCGGCCTCTGCGAGTAGTGCTTTGGCTTTGGCGAGATCACGAGGGCGCGGTACATCTTGATAGTACTGGTCACCGGACCAGACTGGATGATCTCCAGCAACTTTCCCATAGCCACGGAGCACCGATTTGACCATGGCATCACGATCAATCACCAATTTCATAGCCGTACGTACACGCACATCATCAAACGGGGCAACCGTCGTATTCATCACAAAGACTGGCCAACTCCCAGATGGGAGATTAATTAATACATAGTCTGGTTTTTGCTGAATCAGTGCCACGCTATCGGGACTCGTAGCCTCTAAATAGTCGACTTGATCGGCGAGTAGCGCAGAAATACGGCCCTGCGCATCAGCGATGCCCACAATGTCGACTTGGGCCACACCAGGTGCTCCATCCCAATAGGTGGGGTTTGCGACGACGGTCGTCACACCTTCTGGTGCGAATTGCTTGAGGCTAAAGGGGCCAGTGCCTACACCCGTGGTATTGATAGCCTCGCCGATTCCATCTGGGATGATGTACATGGAATAATGCAACAACAAGAGTGGGAAATCAGCGTGGGGTTGATTGAGTGGGAAGACCACCGTATGGTCATCGGGAGCCTTGACTTCGGCGGTCTTGATAAGCGCCAATACGGCGGCTCCCGGCGATTCGAGCTTGGGATTCATCACATTGTTGAGGGTATACAGCACATCTTTGGCGGTAAACGGTGCGCCATTGTGAAAGGTCACATTTTTGCGCAACGTGAACGTCCATTCCGTGGCCGCTTCGTTGGCTTGCCAAGATTCCGCTAATTCTGGTTTTAATTGACCAGTTTCATCCATACGGACGAGGCGATTGTACAACAACTCGATAGTCGGGAAAAAACGTACTGGTGACGCGGGATCTAATACCTCTTTCCCGGCCCATTCCAAGGTGTGCACCAAGCGCAATGTGCCCGTACTCTTCTTATTTGCGTCCACATTATTCTGTGCGACTGGAACGGCACTACCGCAGGCGGTGTAGAGTCCTGCGACACCCAGTGTCGCTGCCAGACGCAAAAACTGCCGTCGATTCTGGATTGGCATATGCTTTCCTCTCTTGACGATTGATTTTACTTCCCACAGATGTACACTACACTATCTGTATTAAATACACATGTAGGTCTTGTAAAATCATCTAGACGGATATGGATAATACAGATTGTATCTTCGATACCTATACCAATGTACCAGTATGTACGGTGTGCGCCTTGTCTCACCTACGACAAACCCACCGTATTCCCCTGTGCGTCGATGTCGATGCGCTCGGCACCCGGGTGCGTAGGCAGGCCGGGCATGGTGCGCATATCACCCGCCAGCGGGTAGATGAATCCCGCCCCGGCCGCCAAACGCACTTCGCGGATGGGGAAGGCGTAGTCTTTGGGGGCGCCGATTTTGCTGGCGTCGTGGCTGAGCGAATACTGCGTTTTGGCCATACAGATGGGGAGATTGCCGTAGCCCAGCTGGGTGTATTTCTCGAGTTGTTTGCGTGCCTCGCTACTGTATTCCACGCTACTGGCGCCATAGATGGTGGTGGCCAAGGTCTCGATTTTTTTCTCGAGCGACCACGCCAAATCGTACAAATAGCGGAACGCCCCCGGCTGACCACAGGCCTGCTCCACCGCCGCCGCCAGCTCCTGCCCGCCGTCACCACCGGCCGCAAAGACGTTGCTTTCGACGGTGGCAAATGCCCCGGCGGCCTGGGCGATTTCTTTGACGACGGCAATTTCTTCGGCATGATCGCTGGGGAAGCGGTTGAGCGCAACCACTACTGGCCGCCCATATATGGCCGCATTGGCGATTTGGGCGCGCAAATTACTACATCCGGCCAGCACATCGTCAGCATTGGCGACGAGCAACCCGGGGTCGAGCGGCTTGCCGGCGACAATTTTGTAGCGCCCGCTATGCGCCTTGAGCGCGCGGATCGTGCAGACTAGCACGACGGCATCGGGGGTAACTCCCGAGACGCGGCTTTTGATGTGCACGAACTTCTCAAAACCGATGTCAGCACCGAATCCACTCTCCGTCACCACATAATCAGCCCGCGACAAGGCGACGCGGTCGGCCATCACCGACGAATTGCCGTGGGCGATATTGGCGAACGGGCCGCAGTGCACCAGCGCCGGCGAGTTTTCTAGGGTCTGGAGCAAATTGGGCTTGAGCGCTTCGCGGAGCAGCACCGTCATGGCGCCGGCCGCCTTGAGATCCTCGGCGGTGACGGGGGTGCCGTCTTTGCGTTGACCGATGACCATGCGCCCAAGCCTAGCCCGCAAATCGTGGATATCGCTGGCGAGCGACAAGACGGCCATCACCTCGGAGGCCACAGTAATGTCGAATCCGACTTGGCGCGGTGGACCGTCGCCTTTGGCCCCCAAGCCAACTACCACGTTGCGCAGGGCGCGGTCGCTGATGTCGAGTACGCGCGGCCAGCGTATCGAATACGGATCAATGTCAAGTTTGTTGCCGTGATGCAGGTGATTATCAATCATCGCCGCCAGCAAGTTGTGGGCGGCGCCAATCGCATGAATATCGCCGGTCAGATGCAGATTAAATTGCTCCATGGGCACCACTTGGCTGTAGCCACCGCCGGCTGCGCCGCCCTTGATGCCGAATGTGGGACCCATTGAAGGTTGCCGGATGGCTACCACTGCCCGATGCCCACGTTTGGCCAACGCTTGACCGAGTCCAATAGTTGTGGTGGTTTTGCCCTCGCCGAGAGGGGTAGGTGTAATGGCGGTGACGACCACGTAGCGCGCTGTCCGCGGACCATGAATGGCGGCGGTGTCGATTTTGGCCATATGCCGACCATACGGCTCAATATACTGCTCTTCGATGCCGAGGTGTGAGGCTATCTGCCCGATTGGGTGTAATGTGGCTGCCTGCGCAATATCAAGATCTGATCGCATCGCTCATCCTCCCTGAATCCATCTTGTGAGTATCATAGCAAAACACCGGGTGCGATGAAGTCTCAAGCCCCAATGGTGCGAACGCGGTGTGTGACGCATATCCCAAAGAAAAACCGCTGCACTGGAGTATGGCCGATGCAGCGGAGGTCGAAAACGCTTTAGACGCCGGCACCATCTTGGCCGTCAGCAGTGCGCCAGGCATGGGCCATGCGTGGTGTATTGAAAGCCCAGCCGACGCGCCCATGGCGATCCGCCAGAATACAACCGGCGATGCCTTTGGCGCGATTGGCCAAGTGCTCGATGGCCTTGGTGGCGGCATCTTGCGGGTGAATGTCATCGTGCAAGTTATCGACGGCGGTTTTGGCGAGCAGTACGCGCATAATAGACTCACCCCAGCCGGTGGTCGAACAGCCGCCGAGCTCGTTCATGGCGTAGAGACCACCACCGAGAATCGGGGCATCGCCGACACGACCGACCATTTTGTAGCCGGTGCCGCCGGTTGAGGTGCCGGCCACAATCCAACCGTTGCTGTCAACGGCCACACACCCGACCGTGTCACCGGGGCGGTGCGGGTAGCCGCCGGCACTTAATTGTGCGTCGCGTTCGCCCGGAGGTGGCGTTGATGCGTGGTCTTTGCTGGTGTCGTAGGTTGATTTGATTTGCTCGTAGATCTTGAATTCGCGCTCAACAATCAACTCCTCGGGGTCACAAAACGCCATACCGCGCTCTTTGGCAAAGCGCTCGGCGCCTTCGGCGACCAACATACCGGCTGGGCTATTGAGGACGTGACGGGCCAGTGTGATTGGGTTGCGGATACGGCGCACGCCGGCCACTGAGCCATAATACAGATTGTCGCCGTCCATGATGGCAGCGTCAAGCTCGACATAGCCACTACGGTTGAGCACTGAGCCGACGCCCGCATCAAAAATCGGTGCATCCTCAAGAATGCGCACGGCGGCCTCAACGGCATCCATGGCGCTGCCGCCATTGGCCAGAATCTGCCAGCCGGCATCACGGGCGGCGCGGCACCCGGCACGATGCTCTTCGACTTGGTCGTCGGGGATGGCCCATGCGCCACCGTGGACAATGATTGCAATCGACATGCTGTGTCCTTGTGTTATGTGTCAAAATGAGTGATATCTGTATTATAGCGATGAAGAGGATTGTGTGTCAGTACACTCTCGCGAATTTGCCACGATGAGCCAGCGCGCGCAACTCGCCGTATTGCGCCCAATTGCCGATCGCGCGAGCCGCGCATTTGGCGTGAATCCTGTATCGTTGCGCTGTATCAACCATGGATTTAATACGACGTATGCGGTGACTGATACAACAGGGGCTAAGTACGCTCTGCGCCTCAACACGCATTCGCTCCGCGACTGTGCAGGTCTCTATGCCGAACAGCAATGGATCTCGGCACTTGCCCAAACGACCAATGTGGTGGTGCCAACGCAGTTATACACGGATGCGGGTGAGCCGTTTGTCGAGCTGCCGTTTGCGCCGATGCACAAAACACTCGTCGCCACCATGGCGCGCTGGTTGCCTGGTCGTATCGTCGGCGCTCGACCGTCGCGTCACCAAGTGCGCCACATCGGCGCGACGATGGCGCATCTGCATCGCCATAGTGCCCAGTGGCGCCCCACAGCCGATGCCCAGTTCCCGCTTGTCAATCAACCATTGATGAACAGCGAGGATCATTTGTCAGGTGTTGCGGCGCACCATATCTCAACAGAGATGCGTGCCTTGCTTGATACGGTGCGCCCCCGCGTTGCGCAAGTGTATGCTGCGCTCAATGCACATACCGCGGTGCAACCCATCCACGGGGATATGCATATTTACAACGTGATGTGGCATAACAATAATCTTGCAGTCTTTGATTTTGATGATGCCGGTCTTGGGTTACCGATTCAGGATGTGGCAATTACCTTGTACTATGTACGCGATATTCCGTATGCAGAAGACGAGTTGTGGGCTGGCTATCACAGCGTGAATCCCCAACTAACGGTTGCGCCTGAGGTTCTTGAAACGCTGTTGATTGGCCGTGGTATTTTGCTACTCAACGACCTCTTGGTCTTAACAAACCCGGCGGAAGCTGAATTTATTCCAGAGTACCTGCGCCGCATGCAATTACGTCTGCAATACTTCGTTGATACGGGCGGATTTGCGCTCCTAAAATAAGCCTGAAGCGCAGAGTATGGCGAATTGTTTGCTTGTATACTACACACACATCTTTTGAGACCCATAACGCAACGGGAAGCATGTAGGTATGCAAGACATCATCAAACTAGCCCGCTTCGTGCGGCCGTATTGGCGTCCCGCCGTGGCTGCGTTTATCCTCCTGACCACGCTGGTCTTCTTGGATTTGGCCATCCCCCGCTTGATCCAACGCATCATCGACGAAGGTATCGCCAAGCAAAACCAAGACGTCGTGATTGAGACCGGTCTGTTGATGGTCGGCATCTCGCTGTTGAGTGTGCTGGTCGCTGTGGGCAACAACTTCACGTCGATTCAAGTCGGCGAGGGGGTGGCGCGCGATTTGCGTCTGGCCCTTTTCAAAAAAATACAGTCGCTGTCGTTTAGTAATCTCGATCAGTTGCGCACCGGGCAGCTCTTGGTGCGCTTGACGAGCGATACGGCAGCAGTGCAACGCTACTTTCAAATCAATCTGCGCATCGGCACCCGGGCGCCGATGTTGATGATTGGTAGCATCATCTTGATGTTTAGCACCAGTTTCAATCTGGCCATGGCCCTCTTGCCGCTCTTGCTGATTACCTCGGTGATTATCGTGGTGTTTGTGATGCGCACTGAGCCACTCTACCGCATGGTGCAACAAAAGCTCGACGTGCTCAATACCGTCCTCCAAGAGAACGTCGCCGGTGCGCGGCTGATCAAAGCCTTTGTGCGCGGTGACGCCCAAGCCAAACGCTTTTTGGCGAGCAACAACGATTTTGCCTCGAACTCAATCGAAGTCATGCAGTTCATGGCCTTGATGATGCCGGTATTGACCATGTGCGTCAACATCGGCATGGTGGTGGTGATTTGGTGGGGCGGCTTGCACGTCGCCGAGGGCGACATGACGGTCGGCCAAATCGTGGCCTTCACCAATTACCTGCTGACCACCATGACGCCGCTGGTGATGATGACGATGCTCTCCAACACCTGGGCCAGCGGCGTCGCCTCGGCCACACGCGTCAACGAGGTGCTCGACGTCGAGCCAGCCGTCAAAGAACACACCGACCCCATCCGCTTGACGACACCCATCACGGGGCGTGTCGTGTTCGAGCAGGTGCGCATTTTCTACAACCCGCATCTGCCTGACCCGGTGCTTGACGACATCAATCTGGTCATCGAACCAGGGCAGACGGTGGCCGTGCTCGGCGCCACGGGCGCCGGCAAGAGCTCGTTGATTAATCTGGTGCCACGATTCTACGACGTAAGTAGCGGTCGAGTCTTGATTGATGGCATGGACGTGCGACATATCGAGCATGGCTCGTTGATGCAGCAGATTGCGATTGTGCCCCAAGAGACGATTTTGTTCTCGGGTAGTGTACGCGACAACATCCGCTACGGCGCCCCACATGCTGACGAGGCCGAGGTGATTGCGGCGGCACAGGCCGCACAGGCGCATGACTTCATCGTGATGCTCCCGAGCGGCTACGACACGCATATCGAGGAGCGCGGCGTCAATTTGTCGGGTGGCCAAAAGCAACGCATCGCTATTGCCCGCGCGTTGCTGACCAAACCACGGATTTTGATTCTCGACGACAGCACTAGCGCTGTTGATGTTGAGACCGAGACCAAGATTCAACACGCACTCGAGGCGATGGGTACGGCACACACGACGTTGGTGGTGGCGCAACGCATCAGCACGGTGCTCAACGCCGATTCGATTGCGGTGCTCGATCACGGCCGGATTGTCGCCCAGGGCACGCATCGCGAGTTGATGCAACACAGTCCGATTTATCAAGAGATCTATGCCAGTCAACTCGGCGATGGCGTCGTGCAAACCATCGAACACGATGCGGAATGAGATAGGATACCGACATGACATCATCGAATCCTCGTGAGAATCATACCGGCGCGCGCGCCAGCATGGGTGGGCGCCACCCAATGGCGATTGGGCGCATCGAAAAGGCCCAAGATACGCGTCAAGCACTTGCCCGCCTCGTGGCCTACCTCACCCCGTTCCGCACAGGCATCATGATTGTGCTGGTATTTGTGGTGATTTACACAGCGCTCGGCTTGCTATCGCCGTATCTCATCGGCGTAGCGATTGATCAATATATCGTGCCGATGCGCACGGCCGATCTCCCCGGTATCGCTGTGCTGATGCTCGGCGTTTATTTGGTCAACAACTTGTTTCAGGCATTGGCCGGGCGCACCATGGCCAATGTGTCACAACGAGCGTTACAGAAGCTCCGGCAAGACTTGTTTAGCCACCTGCAAACTCTGCCGATGCAGTTTTTTGATCGCAACCCGGCCGGACAACTGATGAGCCGACTGACCAACGACATTGACGCCATCAATCAAGCGGTGTCGCAAAACGTGACAGCGCTGGTCGCGAGTGTGCTGTCGTTAGTGGGGATTTTGATTGCGATGGTCACCCTCGACGTGTGGTTGGCACTGGCGTCGTTGGTGGTGGTACCGATTATGTTTTGGTTTACGCAGTTTGTGGCCACCTACACACGACGTGGCTTCCGCGAGCTCCAGCGGAGCATGGGCGAACTCAACGCGGTGATGGAAGAGGCGATTAGTGGGCAAAAGGTGGTCAAGGCGTTTGGGCGCAACGAATCGGTGTTGCAGGCCTTTCGGCAACACAACCAGGCAACGTATGCGGCCGGAGTCACCGCCAACAACTATGCGTTGTTGTTGATGCCCCTCACCAGCGTTTTGGGGAATTTTTTCATCATTGTCCTGGCCGCCTTTGGCGGTTGGCTGGCGTTGCGCGACCTCGTCACCGTGGGCGTGATTGCCACGTTTATCATTTATGCGCAAAACTTCATCAGTCCGCTCCGCCAACTAGCCAACATGTACAACGCCATCCAAGGAGCACTGGCTGGCGCCGAGCGTGTCTTCGAGATTCTCGACACGGCGCCCGAAATCGACACGGCGCCAGCGAGCGAGGCACCGACCGCGCTCCAAGGGCTGGTCGAATTTACCGACGTTGATTTTGCGTATGACGCTGGCACGCCGATAATCACGCAGATGTCGTTGACGGCCAAACCAGGCGAGATGTTTGCGTTGGTGGGACCCACGGGGGCCGGCAAAACCACGATTATCAACTTACTCAGTCGTTTTTATGAAATCAACGCGGGGCGCATCACGATTGACGGCGTGGATATTCAGGCCATCCCCAAAGACAATTTGCGCACCCAACTCGGTCTCGTGTTGCAGGACACCTTTTTGTTTGCGGACAGCGTGATGGCAAACATCCGCTTTGGGCGGCTCGATGCCAGCGATGCAGATTGCATGCGCGCGGCCGAGATGGCGGAGGCAGACACGTTTATTCGCCAACTGCCCCAGGGGTACCAGACGCAACTATCGGAGCGGGCGAGCAATCTGAGTCAGGGGCAACGCCAACTTTTGGCGATTGCGCGCGTGATTTTGGCAGATCCACGCATTCTCATCCTCGACGAAGCCACTAGTAGCATTGATACGCGCACCGAAATCCGCATTCAACGGGCATTGTTGCGCCTGATGGCGGGGCGTACCAGCTTCGTCATTGCGCATCGCCTGAGCACCATCCGTGATGCACATCAGGTACTGGTCATCGCAGGCGGTGCGATTGTGGAGCAAGGGAGTCATGCGGAGCTGTTGGCACAACAAGGACTCTACTTCCAACTCTACACCAGTCAATTCAAAGGGCAGTCGATTTGACCGCTTGGCGCAACGGAACACACGACGTGGAATAGGATGTATAATTCAGGCATACCCCCCTCGTATCAACGCAACAAACCCGGTTTGGTTTTTGAATTTCTCGGGGCTTGGTCGAAGCAGAAGCTACCAGACCAGCCATCATAGGAGAATGAACCATGGCACGTTGTCTGCGTTTCTTCGTCGTGGCGTGGCTCTGTGTGGCCTGCAATCAACCCAACACCACACAACCCTCAATGTCCACTGCCAGCCCTACGGTCGATCATGCGATCACCGCCACCCCTGTTGTTGCTGTTGTACCACCGCCCGCTGATGCGCTCACCACGTTGGCGGCACAATCGACAGTTCCTGTTAGTGTTACGTACCACGACGAGTTGCCGGCCTCGATTCACATGCGGGTAGCAGTGTCTGGTGCTGACGCACGTGCCCAAGCAGAGCGTTTTTTACAGGAACACGCACAACTCTTCCCGATGCACTCAGACGCTCAATTGCGCGTGAGGAGCAGTTATGTCAGCGACATCGGCACAGTCGTCCACTTGCAACAGTACGTGACCGACATCCCCGTCTATGGGGGTGAACTACACGTGCTCGTCAGCGATGGGTTCGCACACAGCCTGATGGCGAATCTGGCGGTTACCGTCAATCGACCACGTGCGGCCAGCACGCCCAACCTCAGCGCTCCCGATGCACAACGTATTGCGCAGGCCGCAGTGGCGGATGCTAGGGTGCTGATGCCACCACAATTGGTGTGGGTTGATACACCCGGTGTTGCTGCTGATACACCATTGCAACTCGGCTGGTTGGTCACCAGTGATGCTCCAGCAACCGCAGTACTAGTGGATGCACATCGTGGCACTATCATCGAACAATGGTCATTGACAGCCGGAGATGCTGATTGGCGTGCCGACTACGACCTCGATCTCGAAGATGGCAACGGCGAAACTGGCTTTGAAACCGACTGTTGGTGGGACACCACCGCCGATGATCAACTTGCCGACGAAGACGGGTTCGATGAATTCGTTTACGGGCAGAGCGACGATACTAACGCATTTGCACACATTGGTACCGTGTATCAGTGGTACCACGACCAGTACGGCCAGCACTCATGGGACAACGACGACGCCGAGGTGGCCGTGTATGTCAACACGAAAGTCATCGGGCAACCGTCACGTTGGATTGGGGGGACGTGTAACATCATCGAATTTGAACCTAAAGAGGTTACGTTGATGGCCATGACCCATGAATATACCCACGGAGTCATGCATGCCCTCGGCAAATCGGGGAGCGGTGCAGAGGCACGTGCACTGCGTGAGGCTTTCGCAGATTTGATGGCAGCGTCATTGGCAGCGAAACAGAACGAAGCGACACCGTATCTACGAAAGACGGGCACCGGCCAAGTATTCCGCAATCTCTGGCAACCGAACAACGGTGATTATCGACACATGGATGAGTACAAATCTCAGTCGAGTATCTACCAAAACATGACGATATTTACGCGCGGAGCGCTCTTGTTTGCGGAAGGGAACATGGACAATTGCCCGTCCAAGGCGACCTGTGACCCCGATGCCACATCTAGCTCTCTCATCAAAGTGCCCGCTGCACTGGCACTCGCATATGCACGGATTGGCAAGATGACGTATTATGCGCTACGCACCGTGCCCGCCAATGCAACTCTGCTCCAAGGACGCAATGCGATGGTCAATTATGCGCTCGTTGCGGCTAGCAATAACGTGGGTGGGTGGAAAAAAACCGATGTCTGTCGTCTCCGAAATTCCTTTGCCATGGTTGGACTGGGACAGCCAGATCTCAACTGTGACGGCATCGAAGACGAAGACAACGATAGCGACGGAGTCATTGACAGTCAGGATAATTGCCCCAAAATTCCCAACAACCAAAAAGATATGGACGGTGATGGAGTAGGCGACAGTTGTGACGAAGACAAAGACGGCGACGGGTTCGATGAATTCGTTTACGGGCAGAGCGGGAAGGGGGGTTTTTTACCCGATAACTGCCCTGATGTATACAACGACCAGAAGGATGCTAATTTTAATGGAATTGGTACTGCGTGTGACCCTAGCGAAGACGGAGATATGGATGATGATACGGTGCTCGATGTGAAAGATAACTGCCCGCTGAACGCGAATCCCGACCAAAAAGACAGTGACAAAGATGGCGACGGCGATGCGTGTGACCCGGATGACGACGGGGATGGCAAATCCAATGACAACGACAACTGTCCGTTTACGGCGAACAAAGGTCAGAAAGACAGCGACAACGACGGTACTGGTGATGCGTGTGACCCCTGTCCGAAGACGGATGAGGGTATTTACGGCTGGACGCCTGGCGTGCCCGAATTGGGCATTGATCCTAAACCGATTTTTCACGATCTTGACAACGATGGCACCCCAGATGCCTGTGACGATTCGGTGGATATCAGCATTATCGGCGGCCAAATCGACATCTACAAAGAACCCATCAAAGGCCTGTGGTCAAGCACATCCCCGCTCCAAGCCAACACGCTGGTGCAGATTGCCATTCAAGAATTAACTCAGCCCGCCGTGATGCGCCTGCCCACGTGTGACAATGCCCAGCCGGCGCGCATCAGGATTGTGGGCGATGCCCCAATCCGCCTGTTGAGCGCCCAAGGTATCGGTAGGCGTTATACACAGGACGCAACAGCCACGTATCTCATGATTGGTACAAGCACCAACATACAACTCACTCTCGCCAGTTACTGCGAAACCCCGTCGCCTGAACTTGATGGAGCCTGGCAACAGGTCATCAGCGCACAACAACCAACTGCCAGCGCGGTCACTGCATCAGAACCCACCACACCTGCAGTGATAGCTCCCAGTACCCCTGTGGTCGCAACTGAGACTATCGGTGTCGTGGCACCGAGCGCTACCACAACACCAATTGCCACCATTGCTAC
This sequence comes from Chloroflexota bacterium, assembly GCA_016875555.1. GTDB lineage: Bacteria > Chloroflexota > Chloroflexia > Chloroflexales > Roseiflexaceae > UBA965. The sequence goes on from VGPG01000003.1 coordinate 44,297, forward strand.
TACGGAGACACCAACCTCAACTCCCACAGTCACAGCTTCATTGACTACAACCGCTACAGTAAGCCCAACCGCCACGTGTGGTCCGCGTGATCGTTGCATCACAGCAACCGCTACGGAGACACCAAGCCCCACAGCCGTACTACCAAGTAGGGTTACCGTAACTCCGACCTGTCCACCACGGACACGATGCCCGTGATTGGTGGTTCACTATACATAGAAACCCCTCATGGAAATCATATTCTATGAGGGGTTTCATAGGAGCAGGGATTATTCACCGAGTTGTGGGCGTGGGTAATCGCTCCAGGCCAAATCTTGATCGACGGCGTGGTAGATGAGCATGGTGGCGACATGAGCATAAAGTAGGGCTGAGAAGAAGAGCCACGTGACGACGATGCCGCCAATCCAGCCAGCCCAACCGCCCAAATCGAGCGCTGGTGGCAACAGCAGGGCACAGACAAGTGGCGCAATGTAGAGCGGCAAACTGGCGATGCGCGCCTTGAAGTAGTAGCCGCGAGCCCCTTTGCGCAAGGCCTCACGCAAAGGGAATCCGGTCAGCGATCGCTCAAAACCACTGTCATCCACATAAATCAAGCGACCGACTGCCGATACACCAGTGATGAACATCACCAGCCACCAGCTACCCATGCCGCCTAAAAAGGTTGTGACGAGAATGGTTTGCGCCTCGGTGCTACCTTGGCTGAGCATCAACAAGCTTGCACAAAAGAAGACTAGCACGGCCACCATCAGCGGCATCAGGTAATACAAGAAGTCGATCAGGGCGGCGAAGAGGCCGAGTAGCCAGCGTGTACTCCAATCGATGAATGGTGGGAGCGGGCTAGCAAAACCCTTGCGGGTGTTCTCCATGTGCTCGGGAATCAGGCCGGCCGCAATCGGGTAGCCGAAGACGGTCAGCGAGCATAAGCCACCGATGCCAATCGCGTGCCACCAGTGTTTGTCGGAATGGATAGTTTTGAGGGCGTTGCGCAGAAGTTGAAACATATCCATCCTACCTGCTAAATCGCATCAACATCGGGCTCGGTCGGCGCTTGGCCGGCATTGTACTTGGCCCACAACTCGGCTTCGTGCGCCTTGGCGGCTTGACGTGCCGTGGCTACCAGCGATCCCACAAAGCTGTTAGGGTCGTCGAGGGCGCCGATACGGCGCAACCACCAGATGCCGACAACGGTGCCGGCCACAAGCCCAAAGATTAATCCGAAGAGAAAACGTCGCATAGCTCACCTCTAAAAACGAAGCCCCACAACCGCACAATGCGGCGTGGGGCTCGGTTGGTCATTACGCCTTGGTGGCGATTTCATGTTGGGCGCGGGCAATGAACTCGTCGACGTTGATGGCGCCGAGATCTTGCCCACCGCGGGTACGCACAGCCACAGCCCCGGCGGCGGCCTCGCGGTCACCGACAATCAACATATACGGGACTTTTTGCATTTGCGCATCGCGAATCTTGGCCTGCATGCGGTCACGCCCCATGTTGACCTCGACGCGCATGCCCAAGGCTGCCATCTTGGCTTGCACCTCTCGGGCGAATGCCCCGTGCTTTTCGTCCGAAATAGGAATAATCACGGCCTGCACTGGCGCCAACCAGAGCGGGAATGCACCTGCGAAGTGCTCGATAATCACGCCCAAGAAGCGCTCGGTTGAGCCGGTTACGGCGCGGTGGATGAGCACTGGCGTGTGCATCTGGCTATCCTCGCCGACATACTCGACACCCAAACGGGCTGGCTGAATGAAGTCAACTTGAATCGTTGACAACTGCCACTCGCGGCCGAGGGCATCCTTGGCCAAGAAGTCCGCCTTGGGGCCGTAGAATGCTGCCTCACCCGCTACAGCCTCATAGGCGACGCCGTTGGCGTCGAGTGCCTGCTTGAGCGCGTTGGTGGCCAACTCCCACTTGTCGTCGTCTTTGACGAACTTGCCCTCGTCACCACGAAGCGACAAGCGCACGCGGTAGTCGGTAAGGTTATAGGCGTTCAGAATCTCGGTAATCAACTTGAGACAGAGGCTGAACTCTTCTTGAATCTGGCTGGGCATACAGAAGACGTGACAGTCGTCTTGGGTGAGTGAGCGCACGCGCGTCAACCCGCTCAAGGCACCGCTATCTTCGTAGCGGTAGAGCGTGGCGAACTCGGCCATGCGCATGGGCAACTCGCGGTACGAGTGGCGCCCCATCTCTTTGAAGAGCGTCATGTGTGACGGACAATTCATCGGCTTAAGCCGGAAGACGACGTCGCCATCGACCATCGGCGGGAACATCGAGTCGCGGTAGTTGTCGTAGTGGCCTGACTTGTGGTACAGCGTCTCTTTGACCAGATGCCCGGTCCAGACGTGCTGGTAGCCGTAGCGCGTCTGTGTCTCACGCACGTATGACTCCATCAGGTAGCGCAACATCTCACCCTTGGGGGTGAAGAGCGGCAAGCCGGGACCGACATCCTCGGAGAAGTAGAAGAGCCCGAGCTCGCGGCCCAGTTTGCGGTGATCGCGGCGCTTAGCCTCTTCGATTTGGAAGAGGTAATGATCAAGCTCGGCTTTGGAGGCCCACGCCGTGGCATAGATGCGTTGGAGTTGCGGGCGCTTCTCGTCACCGCGCCAGTAGGCGCCGGCCACACTCATCAACTTGAATGCGTCAGCCGGGATTTCGCTGGTGTTGGCCACGTGTGGGCCACGGCACAAATCTTCGAACGTGTCTTGGCGGTAGGTCGATATGGTGACCATGCTGCCCTTGGCGCTCTCGCCGTATTCGTTCTGGCCGCTAGCA
>VGPG01000004.1 GCA_016875555.1 Chloroflexota bacterium
ATTGTCGGCGTGGATGCACGCGACGGTCTCGTACAGACGGCCGGGTGGTTGGCAGGATCGAAAGTCCAAGCGAGCAGCTTGGTGGCACACATGGCAGAACTCGGCGTGGCGCGCATCATCTACACCGACATCAGTCGTGATGGGACGCTCAGCGAACCAAACTACGAGGCCACCGCAGCCCTGTTATCGCCAAATGGACCCAAGATTATCGCATCGGGGGGTGTGAGCCACACCAATCAACTCGTGACACTCGCTCGACTCGGCGTCCACGGCGCCGTGGTTGGGCGTGCACTCTACACCGGCGCTATTCAGCTCAAAGATGCACTCCACTCGTTACAACAGGAGGACGTATGACCAATTCAACGAACAGTATCAGCGACAAAATCGCCGACGAACGTCAGCGGGCGGCAGGGCAAGCACAAATTGCCCAACTCCAAACACAAATCGACGATTTGCGCCGTGGTATGAACGACCAGAACCAAAAGTACCAGCTGGCCATCGAACAGTTGCGCCACAGCGAAAGCCAAGTCGCCGAGCTGCAGAATCAGTTTGTGCGTCAAGCCCAAGAAATCACCCAAACGGTTGAAGGCTTTCGTCGTGACATGAGCACCCTGCGCAAAGAAGTTGCGAGTTCACTCGTCAAAATCGACGATAGCATTCGCCCAATTCGCGACATGCAAAACCAAATCCAAGAATTAGCTGAGGCACGCAAGGCCGACCGTATTACGATGGCCGGGTTGATTAATCGCCTCATGGAATTCGACCAAAAGATTGGCTCACTCTTCGCCTTGGTCAAAGAAGCCGAAGAACGCTACCGGGCGCTGGTAACACGCATCGAAACACTCCAGGGCACCGAGGACACGCGTCGTACCGAACTCCGCAAAATCCTCGAAGAAGTACAAATCGAGAAGCAACACCTGCGTCGCCAGGCCATCGAAAATCAGCAACTTGTGGCCGATAGTAAACTGCTCGTCAGCGAACAACAAAGCCGCATGCTCCGCATCGAAGACTTCCGTGCCCAAATCGACAAAGTCGTAAATGAAATGCCCGAGCAGATGGTCGCGCTGTCGAATCGTATCACCGAACTCCTGCAAGAGAGCAAAAAAATCGAACGTACCTCGACTGAGCGCTTCTTGGTCAACCAACAGCGCATCGAAGAAATTCGTATCCAACAAGACGACAAAATTACCTCCATCCAAGAAATGGAAGACCGCCACATTCGCCAGATTACTGCCTGGATCGAACGCATCGATAGCCATGTACGTGACCTCGAACAACGCCTTACCAAAACCAGCAATCGACTCAAGAATGCACAACACGAACAAACAGCGCATTTTCAAGACATCGAAGAGCGCGAGATGGAACTCTACGGATCGATTTCAAAGATGCTGAACGGCATGCTCGATCGCATCAAGACGAGTCAATCTGCTGCCGCTGAAGCCGATGGAAAGACGCGTTAATCATGCTCAAACGTCGCATCATTCCATGTCTTGACGTCAAAGCCGGCCGGGTAGTCAAGGGGGTCTCGTTTGTCGACCATCGCGATGCGGGTGACCCAGTGGTCCTCGCAGCACATTACAATGATAGCGGTGCTGACGAGTTGGTCTTTTATGACATCACGGCCAGCTCTGACGAGCGCAATATCATGGTTGACGTCGTAGAACGCACCGCGGCACAGGTATTTATACCTCTGACGGTTGGCGGTGGCATCCGTACGGTTGACGACATGTATCGCATGCTCCGCGCTGGTGCCGACAAAATCTCGATTAACACGGCAGCAGTACTCAACCCACAACTCATCACCGACGGCGCTAAGCGCTTTGGCAGCCAGTGCATCGTGCTCTCAATTGATGCTCGACGCGTGCCACACCCCGACAAGTCGCCCTACTGGGAGGTATTCACGCACACCGGCGCCAACGCACGCTCAACCGGACTTGACGCCGTCGCGTGGGCAGTACGCGGTGCCGAGCTCGGCGCTGGTGAGTTAGTCATCAACAGCATGGACGCCGACGGCACCTACGCCGGTTATGATCTCGAGTTGTTGCAGGCTATTTCGAGCCGTGTCGGCATCCCCGTGATTGCCTCGGGTGGCGCAGGCACGCCGGATCATCTATACGATGGGTTGATGATCGGTGGGGCTGATGCAGTCTTGGCGGCGAGCATCTTTCATTTCGGCAATTACACCATTCACCAGGTCAAAGATGAACTCCGCCAACGCGGCGTGCCTATGAGGTAGCATATGCACATCACGGTGCGTTATTTTGCTGGACAACGCGATATTACCAAACACCAGAGTGAACAACTTGAGGTTGCGGTCGGGAGTACGTTAGCCGCCGTGTGGCAGCTGCTGGAGGAGCGCTACCCAGGACTTGCGCCGTTCCGTGGACGTGTGTTATACGCCCAAAACGCTCGTTTTGTACCGGCCGAGACAGCGCTCAACGACGGCGATACCGTAGCGTTCATCCCACCGGTAAGCGGCGGCACCTTCAGGCCGTTTGTGGTCACCACACAGCCACTCGACCCAGCGCCACTCGTGGCGCATGTGAGTGCGTCCAATGTCGGGGCCATCGTAACCTTTGCCGGCACGGCACGCGACCACTTCGGCGATCGAGCCACCGCTCGCCTCGAGTATGAAGCCTATGTCGAAATGGCCGAGCAGGTGCTGTCCGACATCGCCGCTGAGGCTACAACGCGCTTTGGGCTGGTCAATGTGGCCATCCACCACCGCATCGGCATCCTCGAAATCGGCGATACCGCCGTGCTCGTCGTCGTGGCCTCGGCACACCGTGGGCCGGCCCTCGAGGCCACCGGCTGGATTATGGACCGCATCAAAGAGATTGCGCCGATTTGGAAAAAAGAGCATTGGGCCGATGGCGACCAAGAGTGGATTGGCCACGAGAAAGATCGCTAAGATGCTGTTGACAGGTAGGGCCCATGAGAGACGCATGGTCATGCATCTCTCATGGGCCTCGTTTTTTCACAAAATTCATAACCAATCCGATTAATTTCTACACAAAAAACAAGGGCGCATGGCGATGCGCCCTTGCAAATATGATCCAACACGCCCTACAACATCCCTTCAACCTCATGACTACACAGCATGGCCAACACGGCTTTGTGGGCGTGCAGGCGATTCTCGGCTTGATCGAAGACGATTGACTGCGGGCCATCAGCCACGCTCTCAGTGACCTCTTCGCCACGATGCATGGGCAAACAGTGCATGAATTTGGCGTTGGAGCGAGCAGCGCTCATCAATTTGTCTGTGACTTGATACGGCTCAAGTGCATGAATGCGCTCAGGCACATCGGTCTGGCCCATGCTGACCCAGACATCGGTGTAGATGACATCGGCATTGGCCACAGCCTCATACGGGTCATCGGTAATCACCAGCTCGGTTTCGTTTTGTTCGGCCAGCGCACGTGCCTCGGCGACAACCAGACGATCAGGGGCGTAGTGCGATGGCGTAGCCACAGCGATATTCATACCCGCCAACGGCGCCGCATGCAACAACGAGTGCACCATGTTATTGCCGTCGCCGACATAGGCCATCTTGACGCCACGCGTACCCCCAAAGTATTCTTTGACGGTAATCAAGTCAGCAATCGTTTGGGTTGGGTGATGCATGTCGCACAACCCGTTGATAATCGGCACGCGCGAGGCATCGGCCATCTCGGTCAAGACGCTATGCGCAAAGACGCGCGCCATGATGACATCAACATAGCGTTCAAGGACGCGCGCCGTATCAGCAATCGTCTCACCACGTGAAAGTTGCATGTCGTTTGAGCTCAAGAACATGGCGTGGCCGCCGAGTTGGGTCATGCCCACCTCAAATGCGCCACGGGTGCGCGTCGATGGCTTAAAGAACATCATCGCCAGCGTTTTGCCAGTCAACAACGCATGTGGCACACCGCGGCGTAACCGCCCTTTGAGTGTCAAACCGATGGTCAACAGATCGGCCATCTCCTGTTGCGTAACATCGTTCATCTTGAGCAAATCGCGACCGTAGAGTGAATGTGTCATCGTCAGTTACCCTTTGCTGATACAACGACGCATGAACCATATGTCATCTGCGCCTTTTTCATCTCAACTCTAATCAAACGACACCGGCAATGTGGCATCGCGATGATGTGCAAAAAACAAGTCAATCTGGTGCGGTTGCACCCGATTGAGCGACAGCTCGGGGATTTCGTCACGACCAAACCAACCAATATCGCTGGTCTCTGTCGTGATTTGTGCCTCACCGCTCACCACTTCACACAGGAAGAAGATGATGTAGATGTGCCACGGTATCGGCAAATGCCCCTGCTTATCACGATCGAGCACCGCAACTAACCGGGTAATCCGCACCTCGTAGCCGGTCTCTTCACGTACTTCCTTGAGGCACACCTCAGACGGGGTCGCCCCCACATCAGCCCAACCACCCGGCGGCGTCCAGCCGCCATCGGCTTTTTCACGTACGAGTAACAAGCGCTCCTGGTCATCAAAGACAAGCGCCCGTACACCCACCTTGGGCGTGGCATAGCCGTGCTCCTGGGCAAAGAGTGCGCGCACCGGCTCAACCGGCATGCCACTCCCATGGGCCATCATCTCGGCCGCAATGTCGCTCAACTCTTGGTAGCGCTCTTTGTCGTAGACATCGCGACCATACTGCAGCCCTGTTTGCGCGATAGCTTGCAGGCGTCGCGTCCACACCAACCATTGCGGCGTCATCATCGTACTCCACACCCATACAATCCGTTGCTCTTAGCGCACGCCCAAACAGGCCTTGGCTGCCGTGAGCTGCTCGGCCACTGCCTGCGGGCCAGTGGCACCTGGCACCGTGCGTGCCGCCACAGATGCAGCCATGCTAAAGCACGCCATCACGTCAGCCTTGAAGGTGCTGTCAACCGATTGGAACGCCTCAAGCGGCAGTTGAACCATCTTGACACCACGCTCCTCGGCCATACGCACCAACTGCCCAACCACCTTGTGTGCCGTGCGGAACGGCACGCCACGATCGACCAGATAATCTGCTACATCCGTCGCCAGCATGGCGTCATCGAGGCCACGTTGGAGCGCTGCCTGATTGAACTTGGCCGTCGCCAAGGCACCTGCAGCTACCGGCAACGTCAACTCGAGGGTGCGCGCCGCATCAAACAACGGCTCTTTATCCTCTTGCAGGTCTTTGTTGTAGGCCGACGGCAAGCCCTTGAGCACGGTCAGAATCGTCATCAAACTGCCAACCAAACGCCCTGATTTGCCGCGCGCCAATTCGAATGAGTCGGGGTTCTTCTTTTGGGGCATCAAGCTCGACCCAGTGGAATAGGCGTCAGCAAGCGTCACAAAGCCGTATTCGGCACTCGAGTAGAAGACCATGTCCTCGGACAAGCGACTGATGTGAATGCCAATCATCGAGGCACAGAAGAGATATTCGGCGATGAAATCACGGTCACTAATTGCATCGACACTATTGGCCGAGATGCCCAGCATGCCCAAATCAGCCGCCAGCGCATTACGATCAACCTTGAGCGGTGTACCGGCAATGGCGCCAGAGCCTAGTGGCAAAATCGCCACGCGCGCATAACAATCCGCCAAGCGCTGGCGGTCGCGCTCGAGTGGCCAAAAGTGGGAGAGCAACCAGTGTGCCAGCAGAATCGGCTGGGCCCGTTGCACATGGGTATAGCCGGGGATGATTAGATCGCCGGCTGCTTTAGCTTGATCGACGATGGCCTGTTGCACCATGCGCACCGCCTCGTCGGCACGCCGAATCGCACCCATCGTCCACAAGCGGATGTCGGTCGCGACTTGGTCGTTGCGACTGCGACCAGTGTGGAGTTTGCCGGAGACGCCGCCCACGATCTCGCCCAAACGGCGCTCGACAGCCGAGTGGATGTCTTCGTCGTCAGTTTTTGCTGGGAAAGCGCCACTGGCAAACTCATCGTATACGGCCTGCAATCCACGCAACAACTCGTCACGCTCAGCCGCGGTAATCACACCAGCCGCACATATCTGCCGTGCCCACGCCATACTGCCGCTGATATCCTCGGCCCACATGGTCCGGTCAAACGGAAACGAGTTATTGAACTCGGCCATGCGGGCATCAATGCCCTCACTAAATCGCCCACCCCACATCGCATACCCCCAATTCATTGGCCGCAAGAATTCACCGCTACTACAACGCCGCAGTATCCATTTGTGTGTACCGCACCGCCATCATCCATTACACCTGACGGGTACGCTCACGAAGGCCGAGCACGATTGTCACCAGTAGACACAGCACCATTGTTGTACCAGCCACCCATATGCCGATAGCAAATGATTGTGGCCAATACCAGAAACGCACGTCGTTGGTTCCAGCGTCAAGAAGCACACCGCGAAAGACACCGTTGACGGTGTAGATGGGCTGTTCGACACCATTCACCGATACATGCCACCCCGGATAGTAGGTGTCGGTGAGGACTAACACGGCGCGACTCTGCACCGTCGCCGTGATGCGCACCTCATTCGCCGTGTATGACGTAATTGTTGGAATATCAGCATCGGCCGCAACATCAGCACCAGGCACCGCAAGTTCCGGTACCACGTCAGTCGTTGTCACTGCCTGCCGTAATGGAAACTGCGGGTCGCGCAGTCGTTCGTATGCACGATTCGCATCTGCAAAGTACTCCACACGATGCACAATATATGCACGTGGCAATACATCGAGATTTTCGTAGATGCTGCCCTCATCGCTTTGATGGACGAGGCGCAATCCTGGATAGGCGTCAATGTTCGGTGATTTCGGCTTGAAGAGCACAAACCGCACATTCACCAAATCGAGCCACTGTGGCGTCGCTGATGCACCGGTTATATAGACGCTCACGCCGATGGGCTCGTCGTGCTGCTTGCCCTCCCACCGACGCAAAAATTGCGCATATGACCCCCACATCAACGACTCAAACCCACGGATATCTTGGAACTCGGCGACCATGCCCGTATTTGACTGATAAAACGGGTAGTCCGCACTAAACACGCGGAACACGCCTGATTGCGATCGCAAAAACTGACTCATGCGCGTGGGAGGCACGATTGGGTCATCATCGCTACGTGGCTGCACTTCACGCTGTAAATCGGGAGTTGGACGATACATGGTGTGTGGTGACTGAAACGTCTGCATCGGTGCCCAGTACCACCACACATCGCCGGCAGCAACCAGCAACAGCAGAACCATCACCCACTTCTTGAAGGGGATGGACACGCGCCACAGCAAAACTCCTGCGACGACACTATTGATGGCGATGACTCCACCTACGCCTTGCCATGACCGAAGTGCCTGCCAGAAAATGTCCGGATCTGAACGTCGCATCCACACGATACCCGCCAACACGAACAGCGTCCACACCACCGCCCACCCACGGAGCCAGCCATCGTACGCGCGCCGCGCATGACCGTGCATCAACACATCATCGAGGGCACGCGCTGCGACGACGCCCATGGCAATAAGACCGACTACCAAACACCGAGTCAATTCATTGAACTGTGACACGATTGGCATCCACTGCCACATCGCCGGCGCAGAAAACGAAAAGAGCCAGACAAGTACGGCAATACCAGCCCAGAGGCGCATCATCTGGCCAGCACCGCGCCACATTCCCCACACAAATAACCCCAGCGGAATCAGGCCAATGTAGTGCTCTGCGACGGCCTTGTTCCCCTGAACACCCCAATCGCCCGGTTGATGCCAATTCGTGAACACCTCGGGAAAGATGAATGTCATGAATCCTGAAGTATTACCACCACTGACGCGGCGGAGCATGCTACTCGTCAGCTCGAGCGTGGGTAACAACTGCGGCAAAAAGAGTCCGACAAACAAAAGCGCGCTCACCGCCGTCCATATCAGCGTCGTACGCATGCGTTCGCGATGCAACTGCCACGTTGCTGCTATGATGGTGCATCCCGAGACCACCGTAATAAAAAACGATGTATCAGGCTGTGCCAACCACGCCATCACGTTAGCTCCCACGAACAGCAATACGGCACGCCATTGCCGCGTCACATCGCCCGTACCCACTGCATTCGTCACGTGTAGCGCGCCTACAAGTGCCACCGGAGCCCAGGCAATTGCACCACCGATATCAGGAATAGACACCCATTTGGCCACAAATCCATTGCCGAACGCCACGATGGCCACCAATAGCGCCGGATAGGCACGCACACCGCTCATCCGCCCAAGCATCCAACTCGCCACGGCCGTGAGTGTCGAGTGAAACCAGGCTACCACACCAAATGCATATGCAGTCGGCAACATGGCAAAAACCCAATTGACCGGGTAGAGCACACTGCTGTTTGCGACTGCCAAAAACGGCGTCCCCGCAAAGACGTAGGGATTCCACAATGGAATTTGGCCGGCCCAGAATTCACGCGCCATGAAGAGGCGATAGGGGTAGTATTTGGTAACAAGATCGCTCAACAACATGTGACCAACAAATCCAGGACGTTCGTACGAGTAGCTCCACGGGGCAATTTGCGCCACCACATTCAGCGGAAGGGCCACTGCACCACCCCACAACACCGGCGCGTAACACACGCAGGTCACCATGACTATGATAGCTACCACAATACGATCATCACTCGTCCACCGCATCACACGTTGTCTCCCTTGTACACATAGTCACTAGCTTAGGTAGTGTAGTGTGCGTTGACCTCGACGTATTCTTTGCTGAAATCACACGTCCACATGGTCGTCGCCGCCTGCCCCAAGCCCAAATCGAGCGTAATGTAGACGTTTTCGCGGCGCAACAAGGCAGACGCCGCATTTAAATCAACGTCGAGCGGCATACCGGCCTTGACCAGACGAATCTGCTCAGCGCCCAGCCCGAAGTCAAGCGTCAATGCATCTGGGTCGATGGCGGCCCCACTATACCCAGCCGCACACACCACACGCCCCCAGTTCGGGTCGTTGCCGTGAATCGCCGTTTTGACCAGTGGCGAACAGGCAATGCTATCGGCCACGCGATGTGCCATGTGGTCATCGGCAGCACCGGTGACACGAATTTCGACCAACTTGGTGGCACCTTCACCATCACGGGCGATCTTTTTGGCCAAATCGACACACACAACGCGCAACGCCTCGACGAACTCGGCCAATTCAGCCTGCCCAATGGTCACGCCCGATACGCCGGAGGCAAGGAGCAACACGGTATCGTTGGTACTCATGTCACCATCAACGCTGATACGATTAAAGCTCATGTCGCTGACGCGTTTGAGTGCGTCGTAGAGCAACTCTGGTGCAACCGCCGCATCGGTGGTCACAATCGACAACATGGTGGCCATGCCCGGGTGAATCATGCCGGCGCCTTTGGCCATACCGGCCACCGTAATCGTCTGGCCTGCCACCTGCATGGTCGCATGGGCACGCTTGGGGTGAGTATCGGTGGTCATGATGGCCTCTGAGGCGGCAATGGCGTTTTCACTCCAGATATCTGGTGTAAACGAGGCAATCCCAGCCGAGACTTTGTCCATATCGAGTTGGCGGCCAATCACACCGGTTGAGAGTACCAGCACTTGATCGGCCGTTGCACCAATCATGTCAGCGGCAAGCTGCGCCATGCGACGTGCATTCACCTTGCCCTCGTCTCCCGTACAAGCATTGGCACAGCCGGCGTTGGCAATCACCGCCCGCATGCGCCCAGCCGAGGTCGAAAGCACTTCACGGTCATACAACACCGGTGCCGCTTTGACGCGGTTGGTAGTAAAGACGCCCGCTGCACTACACGGCGCATCAGTGACGATTAACGTCAGGTCAAGCGCGCCGCTCTTTTTCAATCCACAGGCCGTCGCTACCGTGCGAAAGCCAGGGGCAAGGGTGAATACATCGTTCATGGTTCGTTACTTCCCATCAACCAATGCCTGCACCTTCATGGGCAGGCCGAAGATCTTGATGAATCCCTCTGCGTCCTTTTGGTTGTACGAGTCACTCATCGTAAAGCTGGCGATGTCTGGGTTGTACAAGGTGCGATCTGCCTTGCGACCAACCAACATGGCATTACCCTTGTATAACTTGAGGCGCGCAGTACCGGTCACGTTCTCTTGGGTCACGTCAAAGAATGCCTGCAAGGCGTGGCGCAACGGCGTGAACCACTGACCGTAATAGACCACCTCGGCATAGCGATGGGCAACCACATCCTTGTAGTGCAAGGTGTCGCGGTCAAGCGCCAATTGCTCGATGGCCTGGTGTGCCGTACGAATCAACGTCCCACCCGGGGTCTCATAGACGCCGTGGCTCTTCATGCCGACCAAACGGTTCTCGACCAAGTCGATGCGACCAATACCGTGCTTGGCACCGAGGTTATTGAGTGCAATCAACAACTCGACTGGGCCCATGGCTTGGCCGTTGACACTGACCGGGCGACCTTTGACAAAACCAATCTCGACGTACTCGGCTTGATCTGGGGCGTTCTCTGGCGAGTTAGTCAGCGTGTACATCTCTTCTTCGGGCTCATGCCACGGGTTCTCCAAAATGCCACCCTCGTGCGACATGTGCCAAATGTTGCGGTCACGGCTGTAGATTGACTTGAGCGTGGCCGACACGGGCACGTTGTGCTCGGCGGCGTAGTCGAGGGCATCCTCGCGTGAGCGGATGTTCCACTCACGCCATGGCGCAATCACCTTCAGTTGTGGTGCGTAGACCATGTAGGTCAACTCGAAGCGCACCTGGTCGTTGCCCTTGCCGGTACACCCGTGTGACAAGGCATCGGCGCCCTCTTGCAAGGCGATTTCGGCTTGGCGCTTGGCAATCAATGGGCGGGCCACCGAGGTGCCGAGCAGGTACAAGCGCTCGTACGTTGCACCTGATTGAATGAGTGGGAAGAGGTAATCGCGCACGAATATCTCGCGCACATCCTCCACATAGCACTTCGAAGCGCCACTGGCGATGGCCTTCTCCTCGATACCCACCAACTCGTCGTCCTGACCCAAATGACCGCAGTAACAGATGACCTCCGGGTTGCCGTAGTTTTGCTTCAACCACGGCACAATGATGCTGGTATCAAGACCACCTGAATAGGCCAGCACGACCTTCTTGACTTTGGGACGCTCCATGTGACCACTCCTTATTGTGTTATGTAAATAAAAGCTCTACATCATCACGGGTCAACGTCTTCACCCCGCCCCGTTCTGGCGTAATAAGCTGACTTACCAACTCCCGTTTGCGCTCCTGCAGCTGAAGAATCTTCTCCTCGACCGAATCGCGCACCACCATCTTGTAAACCATCACTGGGCGCGTCTGACCGATTCGATGCGTACGGTCAGTCGCCTGCATCTCAACCGCCGGGTTCCACCATGGATCCACGTGAATCACATAGTCGGCCGCCGTCAGATTCAGGCCTACCCCACCCGCGCGCAAACTAATCAAAAAGAACGAATAGCGATCGTCGTGTTGGAACGAGTCGATAATCCGCTGGCGGTCTCGCGTGCGCCCATCCAGATACGCATACTCTATCCCACGCGCATCGAGCGCCTCGCGCACAATCGTCAGCATCTGCACAAACTGCGAAAAGATGAGCGCCCGATGCCCGGACGCTCTCAGCGTCTCTATTGTGTCGAGCAACGACTCAAATTTGGCCGACGTCCCTGCGCTCTTGGGGTCAATCAAACGTGGATGATTACAAATCTGGCGCAGGCGTAATAAACCCTCGAGCATCTTAACGCGCGCCTGTTGTTGCCCAGCCGTATCAATCAAACCGAGCAACAACGCCCGGTAGTGATCGCGTTGTGCGTTGTACAACTTGCGCTGCTCGGCATCCATCTCGCTCATCAGCACGTGCTCGGTGCGTGACGGCAAATCTGGCGCAACTTGGTCCTTAGTACGGCGCAAAATAAACGGATACGTCAAGCGCTTGAGCAATTTGAGCGCCGCCTCGCGCCCATCGCCGTCACGCGTAAATGTATCGCGAAACGTCTCGGCACTCCCCAATAAACCCGGATTCAAGAACGAAAATTGCGACCACAGTTCGACCGCACTATTCTCAATCGGCGTCCCCGTCAACGACAACCGACGCTCGCTCTGCAAGCGCCGTACGGCCCGCGCCGTCTCGGCCGATGGGTTCTTGATGGCCTGCGATTCGTCGAGGATGATGTACTGAAATCGATACTGCGATAACATTTCGACATCACGCAACATGGTGCCGTATGTCGTAAGAATCACGTCATATTTATCGAATATTTTGTTGGTCTTACTCCGCCCCTGATCAATATGTGTCAACACGGTCAGTTGTGGCGTAAAGCGCTGAGCCTCGCGCTGCCAGTTATAAATCAGCGAGCGCGGCATCACAATCAGGATGGCTGGTGCTTTGGGGGCTCGTTCACGCATTGATTGAATAAACGCCAGGGTCTGAATCGTCTTGCCGACGCCCATGTCGTCTGCCAAACAGCCACCAAAGCCGTACGTGTTCAAAAAGTGCAACCAGTCGTAGCCCGATTTTTGATAGCTCCGTAATGTCCCCGTAAATCCAATCGGCAACGGCTGCGGCTCAATCTGACTAAATAAACGCAACTGATTGCGTCGCGCCTCAAATTGCGCATCAACGGTGGCATGTTGCGCCTCTTGCACCAGTTGGTCAACCACCGCAGCTTGCGCACCAGCATAGCGCATCATTTCATCACGCTCGCTGCCCATGGCAAATATCGGCGCAAGACGCTGGGCAAATTCGCTGGGTACCAAGCCAAGTGAGCCATCAGGCAACAAAATGTACCGCTCACGACGCATCACGGCCCGACGCACGGTAATCAGATCGACCGATAAGTCGCCGAAGTTCACCACTGCAGAGACATCGAACCAGTCAATGCTTGAATTGACTTGTACGCGAATTTGCGGCGTGTCAATGCGCATCTGTACGGTCGTCAGATTTGCTTCACCACGAATCTGCATGCCGCTCGAAGCCAAGAATCCCACGATGCGCACCATGAAATCAGTCGCTGGTATGGCACGCCGCAAGCGGAAACAGCCATCATCATTGAGCCGTAACCCTTGTTGCTCGAGTAACGCAATTGCGCCTTTTTCGGCATCGCTGTCTCGTTTGATACGGACCAAATGCAATTCTTCGGCCCCATGTAACACTGCTTGACGCGGATAACTTTCGTCAAAGGCGAGAAGGTACTCAGCATACGCAAAATTAACGGTCACGTGGAGCGCACCGGCGTATTCACCCAGCGTGATAATCACGTCAGGTTCACCCGCAATATCATCCCACCGCAACGCAGCCCCACACAGTGGAATGCGGTGTGCCAATTCAAGTAAGCGTTGATCAAAGCGCTCACGATCGGTAGCCTGCACCCGCAATTGCGGCGCCTGTAGCAGCTGATCAATCATCGGCGTTCGTTCACCGATACACACCACATGTTGACCTGTCAGCAACCAATGTGGGGCAAACGGCAACACCGTACGATTCGCCATGTCTACTGTAAGCGTCTGGTGTGCGGTATACACGATACTCTGGAGTACCAAATCAGCACCATCGTCGTCACATGCGAGTTGCATCTCGCCAACCGCACCGATCACCTGAATCGGTTGGCTGAAGTTCAACGCCTGTCGTACGATATACACGTTCTGACCGCCGAGCAACGCTAGTGCCCCCGCAAAGAGCCACGCACGCTGTGCGGGTTGTGCACCATTGAGCATCTGCTCACACAACATGGCGGCCGCCTGCAACATGGATGGCGGTGTATGCGGGTATCCTGCAGGTGTCGGTGGTGCCCGCAACGGGCGAATATCGGCACCTTGCCAGTCATCACGCCCTGCCCGCGGCGTCACACTCGCAGGCACCACCGCCCACCCCTCTTCACCAACACCAAATGGATGATTCACCTGCAAAAAGAAACAAATATGCGCCACATTCGTGGCATTGGCCACGATGCGTGCTTTGTCGGGAACCGCAAACAACGTCTCCCACGCTTGAGGCGGATTGGTCGTCATGTGCGACAACAAGGCCGTCATTGCCGTGACACGATGGACGCACGGCCCCTCATCGCGATGCGCACACTCACACAACGTGGTAATACGCCCCGCAATAATCATCGTGGTCACACGATAGGCCCGTGATGCATCCTCCACCAAAATCGTAGCCGATGTGGCAGAAACTTGTTCAACCGTGACTCCACCACGCGCGCACACGTCAACCGCACGCCGCCGCTCTCCTGGCGGCACCGCCGCCAGGAACTGCTCAATGTGCGTGGGGGTTATTAACTGCACCCGCGTTGTGGTCATCCCTTAGCGTCCCTTAGCAATACCGTAGTGATCCTGCAACGAGCGCACCGTCAACGTGCGCTTCTGCAACTCACGAATCCCGGCTACTGTGGCAGCAGCACCAGTCAATGTGGTCACAAGCATCACGCCATACCGAATTGCGGCAGCACGCAACGCCTGTCCATCGGCATACGCCTGCGGACCAAGCGGCGTGCTGATCACGAGCTGTACATGACCCTGGGCCAACAAATCGGCCGTGTGTGGCGATCCGTCCGATATCTTGTTGACCGTCGTCACTGCAATGCCTGCCCCCTGCAACATCTCGGCCGTACCCTTCGTGGCATACAAGTCGAAGCCGAGTTGGGTCAAATCACGAGCAATCTTGACAATTGCATTCTTGTCGTTGTCGTTGACGGTCAGCAACGCACCGCCCTTGGTAGGGATGCGCTGATTGGCGCCTATTTCGGCCTTGGCAAAGGCCAAACCGAAGTTCGATGCATGCCCCATCACCTCACCCGTCGAACGCATCTCGGGGCTCAACATGATGGCCGCACCAGGGAACTTGTCGAACGGCAAAACGGCCTCCTTGACGAAGAACCCGTCGACCTTCGGCTCCTCAACAAACTCGAGCTCGGCTAATGTCTTGCCGGCTGCCACCATGGCCGCAATGCGTGCCAATGGATACCCCGTCGCCTTGGCAATGAACGGCACCGTGCGTGACGAACGCGGATTGACCTCAATCACATACACCACCTCATCCTTGATGGCGTACTGGACATTCATCAAGCCCTTGACGTTCAACGCCAAACCGATGCGAATCGTCGTATCCCGGATAATCTCAAGATGATACGCACTAATTTTGTACGGCGGCAACACCATGGCCGAGTCGCCTGAGTGCACACCGGCCTCTTCGACGTGCTCCATGATGCCGGCAATCACCATGCGCTCACCATCACCGATGGCATCAACATCCACCTCAAACGCATCCTCGAGATACTTGTCGATCAACACCGGCGCACCGGCACTGACCACCGTCGCCTCCGCAATAAAGCGCTCGAAGCTCTCGTCATCGTAGGCAATCGCCATGGCACGTCCACCGAGCACATAACTCGGGCGCACCAACACGGGGAAGCCGATACGGTGCGCAATCGCACGTGCATCCGCAAGCGTCGAGGCCATGCCACTCGGCGGCTGCTCGACACCCAAACTGCGCAACAAATCACCAAAGCGCCCCCGCTCCTCGGCCAAGTCAATAGCGTCGGGCGACGTACCCCAAATCGGCATGCCCGCACCCTCGAGCCCATTGGCTAAATTGAGCGGCGTCTGCCCACCGAACTGCACCAAGGCTGGTACGTGGCGCACTGCCGGCCCAAAGTCAGCACCCGCCTCGCAGTCGTAGATGTTGAGCACATCCTCGAGCGTCAACGGCTCGAAGTACAAACGATCAGCTGTATCGTAATCGGTAGAGACCGTCTCCGGGTTACAGTTGATCATGATAGTTTCGATATGCATGTCGCGCAAGGCAAAGCACGCATGCACGCAGCAGTAGTCAAACTCAATACCTTGACCGATACGGTTTGGACCACCACCAATAATCATCGCCTTGGGGCGATCGGTGACATTGGCCTCGTCACTGCCGGGCTGACGGCTATAGGTGCTATAAAAGTATGGTGTATCAGCAGCAAACTCAGCCGCACATGTGTCAATCTTGCGATAGACTGGTACCACTTTGGCGTTTTTGCGGGCTTGACGCACTTGCATTGCCGTCGGTTTATCTGACAACAAGCCGGCGATTTGCGGGTCTGAGAAGCCGTATTCTTTTGCGGTAAACAACAGATCGTACGGCAACGTCGTCAAGGCGTACTTGCTCAGCTCACGCTCGACCTCAACAATCTCGACGAATTGCTCAACGAACCACGGATCATACCCGGTGCGCTCACAAATCGACTCGATGCTAGCCCCTGCGCGAATCTCGTCACACACGCGGAAAATACGGCGTGGCGTCGGGATGCTGATGTCGTCATCGCCGACCACCTTGACTTGATTGCTCCCTACAAAACCCGTCGCGCCGATTTCGAGGCCACGCATAGCTTTTTGGAAGGCCTCAGCAAACGTGCCACCAATGGCCATCACCTCGCCCACGCTCTTCATCTGCGGGCCGAGCACCGGATTGACGCCGGGGAACTTCTCAAACGCCCAACGTGGCACCTTGACCACCACATAGTCGAGGCTCGGCTCAAACGAGGCCGGCGTCAACTTGGTGATGTCGTTGGGGATTTCGTCGAGCGTATAGCCGACCGCCAACAAAGCGGCGATTTTGGCAATCGGGAACCCGGTTGCTTTCGAGGCCAGCGCCGACGAACGACTCACACGTGGATTCATCTCGATCACAAACGATGTGCCGGTCTTGGGGTCAACCGAGAACTGGATGTTCGAACCACCCGTCTCGACACCCACCGTGCGAATAATCAACTTGGCCATTTCGCGCAAGCGCTGAAGCTCGCGGTCAGTCAACGTCATGGCTGGCGCCACGGTAATTGAGTCACCGGTATGCACACCCATGGCGTCGAGGTTTTCGATGGTACAGACAACCACAAAGTTGTCGGCCTTGTCACGCATGACCTCGAGCTCATACTCTTTCCACCCAATCACCGACTGCTCGATTAACACCTGCGTCACCGGCGAGGCGCGCAAGCCACGCTCCGAGATTTCGCGCAGTTGCGCCTCGTCGTAGGCGATACCGCCACCGCTACCACCGAGGGTAAACGAGGGGCGAATCAAGACGGGGTAGTTGATTTTGGTGGCAACTTCGACCGCACGCTCGACAGTCGTAACCGTCTCGCCGAGTGGCACACCAAGGCCGATGTTGAGCATGGCCTGCTTGAAGAGCTCGCGGTCTTCGGCGAGCGCGATAGCGGTGGGTGTGGCACCGATGAGTTGCACGTTGTACTTCTCGAGGATACCCAACTCGTGCAGTTTCATTGCCAAGTTGAGGCCGGTTTGACCGCCCACGGTAGGCAGAATGGCATCGGGCTTCTCTTTGATGAGAATCTGCTCGACCGCCTCAGGGGTGAGGGGCTCGATGTAGGTCGCATCGGCAAATTGCGGGTCGGTCATGATAGTCGCCGGATTAGAGTTGACCAAAATGACGCGGTAGCCCTCGCGGCGCAACACCTTACAGGCTTGCACGCCCGAGTAGTCAAATTCACAGGCTTGACCGATGACAATCGGCCCTGAGCCAATAATCAAAATGCTTTTGATGTCGGTACGCTTTGGCATCTCCTACCCTTCCATCAGCGCTACAAAACGATCGAACAAGTAGGAAGCGTCGTGCGGACCAGGCGCAGCCTCGGGGTGATACTGCACACCAAAGGCCTTGAGCGCAGGCGCCTCAAGCCCCTCGACACACTGGTCGTTCAGATTGACGTGGGTCACACCAGCGCCGGCGGGCAACGAGTCGGCCGCGACGGCGAAGCCGTGGTTGTGGCTCGAAATCTCGACTTTGCCGTAGGCCTTGACCGGCTGATTGGCACCGTGGTGGCCAAACGACAACTTGTAGGTTGTCCCACCGAGCGCCAAGCCCAAAATCTGGTGCCCCAAGCAGATACCGAACATCGGCACCTTGCCCAACAGCTCCTTGGCCGATGCTACGCCGTATGTCACCATGGCGGGGTCGCCAGGACCATTCGAAAGGAAGACGCCGTCCGGCTTGAGGGCCAATACGTCGCTAGCCGGTGTATTGGCGGGCACCACCGTAATACGGATGCCACGCTCCGCCATCAAGCGCAAAATGTGGTGTTTGATGCCAAAGTCATAGGCGACCACGTGCAAATCGCGTGTGGCCTTCGTGCCACGTGAGCCGAGGCCCCACTCGCCGACGCCATCGACCCAGGTATAACTCTCGGGGCAGGTGACAAACGGCACCAAATCAAGCCCCTCCATGGTGGGGACAGCACGTGCAGCAGCCACCAACGCCTCGTGATTGAGCTCGGTCGACGAAATCACGCCGCGCATGGCTCCTGCGGAGCGAATATGCCGCACCAGCGCCCGGGTATCAACGCCGGTAATACCGACAATGCCCTGGGCACGCATCTCGGCATCGAGTGATGCATCAGCGCGCCAATTACTGACGCGTGGGCTGGCAGCCCGCACCACAAATCCTGAGAGCCACCATTTGCGACTTTCGCCGTCTTCGTCGTTGACACCGGTATTGCCGATGTGCGGAGCGGTCATCACGACAATCTGCCCAAAATACGACGGGTCCGACAGTACTTCTTGGTAGCCGGTCATGGCGGTGTTAAATACTACCTCACCCGTACGTTGCCCAATCGCGCCAAACGCAAAGCCGGTCCAAATCGTGCCGTCTTCGAGTGCGAGCACGGCTGGTGTGCGTTGAAAACCTGCCTGCATGCCTTACTTTCCCTCCCCATGTGCGGTGTTGTGCCGCGTGGCAAATTCAATCACAACTGCTGTCTCATCACACCGATCCTTGAGCGGACAAAGTACACAATCACGCCAGACCTTTTCGGGAAAGCGCTCATGCTCGGTGACCACAAACCCCAACCGCTCAAAAAACCCCACGGCGCGCGTCAGCGCAAACACCGTCGGGTAACCACGTCGCTGTGCTTCTTCAACTAAAGACTTGACGATCTCGCCACCCACACCATAGCGCCGATACTCGGGCAACACTGCCAGCGAGCGCACCTCAACCAGTGCGGGCCCCATCTCGAGGAGCGAGCCAATCCCAACCACGCGCCCTTGGACCTCGGCCACGAGCCAGTTGCCAATCGAGGCGGCGATGTTCTCGCGCGTACGCGGCAACAAGTGTCCGAGCGCAACGTTTTCATCAACTACCACCTTGATGGCATCGACATCGGCAGCCGTTGCCAAGCGCACGCTGACCAAATTAACATCACTTGGTGCCGTGTGCACCGCACGAATGGTTGTCATTGCTGCCCTCCTTGTGCAATAACACACGTACCGGCATCAATGCCATTCGCCAGCTGCTCAAGCCCCTGCATGTCAACGATACGCGCTTGTGCCGCACCCGCTGCCAGCACTGCCAACGCAGCTCGAACTTTGGGAATCATACCACCATATATCTCACCACTGCTGATGGCCTGCGCAACCTGCGCCGCTGTCAACTGTGGCTGCACCTGTTCGGCCAGCTTAACGCCCGGCACATTGGTGACAAACGTCACCTCGACGGCCACATTGCGTCCGTCGTTGGCCAAAGCGGCTGCCACCGCACCAGCTGCATCATCTGCATTGACATTATAACTGCCATCACTGCCCAACGAAACAGGCGCAATCACCGGCACCACACCCGCATCAATTAATTGCCACAACACCGCACTGCGCACGGCGACCGGTTGACCGACGCGCCCCAAGTCACCTTCAGGGTGGTTCAGCTTGGTGACTTTGATGAGACCACGATCAACGCCCGACATCCCCCAGGCATCAACGCCGGCGAGCGTCAACGCCACGGTCAATCGCGTATTCACGGCGCCGGCGAGGACCATCTCGGCGGCAGCCATGGCGGTGGCATCACTGACGCGCAACCCGGCCACAAAGCGCGGTTCACCGCCGAGGGCACTCTGAATTTGGCCAATCTCTTTGCCACCGCCATGCACCAAAATTGGTGCTGGCCGCATTGCGGCCACCGCCGCCGTCAATCGCGCCACGAAGGCCGCATCATCGATTTCGTTCCCACCAATTTTGATGACACGCAGTGTGTTCAATCTGCCTTCTCCCTGCTACAAGTCGTTGAGTTCGTAGGTATACCACACCGACCGCGTCGTCGGTAATGCATCATATAATCGTTGCGCGGTGTGATTATCCGGCGCAGTCTGCCAATGTACACCAGCATATCCCTCGGACTTTGCCCATGTGTAGCAATGCGTAATCAACTGCCGCCCCAGCCCGTTTTTACGCATCGCTGGTGCCACATACAAATCATTGAGCAAACACTGCCCAACTGCAGATACCGACGATAGCACGCGATACGCCGTCACAAACCCGACCGCCTGACCATCATCTGTCAGCGCCACCCATTGCGCGCCAAGCGCTGGCGTATCAATCAACGCACCAAAGTGCGCCCGATTTCGCGCAGCATCCGGCGTCGCCTCATAAAAACGCTGATACTCCGCAATCAACGGCAACACGAGGTCAATGTTGGCCCACGTTACCGGCACAATCGTCACATGCATACCCATCCTGCACTCTCATCACATCAGCACATGTTGTGCATATCGTTATTTATTGCGCAACGACTCAAGCGCGTTGCGATCGAGCGTATAGTCAATCCACGTACGCCGCGTCGTCGGCAGCGAATCATACAGTCGTTGCGCCGTATGGTTATCATCAGCTGTGCGCCAGTAGACGCCGTTGTACCCTTGTGCCACGGCCCATTCGGCACAGTGCACGATCAACTGTCGCCCAACACCACGACCACGCACGCCAGGCACCACGTACAAGTCGTTGAGCAAACAGCGCTCAATCGCTAGGGTCGACGACAAGACGCGATAGGCCGTCACAAACCCGACTGCCACACCATCTTCATCTAACGCTACCCACTGCGCCCCTTGGGATGGTGCAGTCGCAAGTCGACCAAAGTGGATGCGGTTGCGCGCATCGTCCGGCTCTACCTTATAAAAGCGTTGATAGTCGGCAATCAAAGGGATCACGATGTCAAGATTATTGAGGGTGACTGGCACAATGGAAATGCTCATACCAACCCTGCCGTTTCGTCGAGCCCACAGATGATGTTCATGCACTGAATCGCTTGCGTTGCCGCGCCCTTGGCCAGATTATCAAGACTCGACATGATAATCGCCGTGCCCGGTTGACCAAGCATCACCGAGATGGCACACATATTGGTGTTGGTCGTATGCGCCATCGCCGCCAACTGCCCGGCCGGCAAAACGCGCACAAATGGCTCGTTGGCGTATGCCTCGGTATACAAGGCGCGCACGGCGCTTTCGCTCAACGACGAGTCAATCTTGATGTACAAGGCACTCAACATGCCGCGTACGACGGGGATAAGATGTGGATTGAACAAGACCGTCGGGGCTGCACCAGCACTAACCTTGGCGAGCTCTTGCTCAATCTCGCCGACATGCCGATGCACATGGCCGATGTTATACGGCGTCACGGTGTCGTGCGTCTCGGCAAATAACGTGTTGAGTTTGGGGGCGCGACCAGCACCTGAAATACCTGATTTGGCGTCAACAATAATCGTGGTGTCGGTCACGACGCCTGCTTTGAGGAGTGGCATCGCGCCCAAAATGACCGACGTCGGGTAACACCCAGGGGCAGCGACCAGTTTGGCGCCAGCAATATTGGCACGATTGATTTCGGGGAGTCCGTAGGGGATGGGCAACATCTCGGGGAATTCGTGGGCGTGACCGTACCATTTGGCATACGTCTCTGGTGTATTCAGGCGGAAATCGGCCGAAAAATCGACCACCTTCGCCCCGGCATCCAATGCCTTGACGGCCACTCGCGCAGCCGCACCGTGTGGCAACGCCAACAGCACTACATCGACCTGATCAAACGGCGCATCATCGACTGCCACGAGCGGCGTGTCGAGTGGCCCCGGGTAGACCTCGGCTAATGATTTGCCCGCTTGTGCCTCGGACGTAGCAAAGACAATCTGCACGTCGCGGTGCCGACGGAGCCAACGCAAGGCCTCGTACCCCGCATATCCCGTCACCCCACAAATACCCACACGCACCATTGTGTTTGTCCTTTACTTCATACAAAAACCCCGGGGGCTTGATGCTCCCGGGGTGGTGTGGCTTGGCAGGTCGGTCGTATGTCTATCTACAACCCAATGCACAACGCCGCCCCGGGTCCTGTTCGGACTCGTCGGCGGATAGTTCGTCGCAACACTCGGCTGTTCAACATCGATACGTCTTTCATAGGTGCAAGTGTACATCGAATTCGTATGTATGTCAACCAATCTCACCCGCAAGTATACTAGACAATACTTATTAAATAAGTATATACTGGACACAGGTGTCACAGTCCATGCATGAGGAGAATGCCATGCAACGGCGCAGAATGTTCAGGTGGGGTGGCAGTGCCCTCGGGATGGCGGTCCTCAGTGCATGTGGGCAATCACGCATCTCGGCCGCGACGGGATTTTCTTTGGCGGTCGCCGCATCACTCAACGATGTCATGCGCGCGCTCGATGCAGCGTTCATCCAACCAAAGCCACGTCCTGCGGCAGTACTTCAGGCGGCTGGATCAGGGGCACTTGCACAACAAATTGTTGACGGTGCACGATTCGACCTGTTTGCGGCTGCTGACCGTACTGCCATGGAAAAAATCATCGCCGCCAAGATTGTCTCAGCCGCTGATGTGGTCGTCATTGCGCACGCTGATGTGGTGGTCGTGGCACACTCCGATAGTGACGTTGTACAACTCAGCGATCTTGCCACGCCAGGCACCCGAGTCGTTCTGGCCGATAGTACGGTGCCAGCCGGGCGATATGCGCAGACGGCACTTACAAATTTGACGGCCATCTATGGCGCTGATTTTGCCACCAACGTCAACCAAAACGTGGTCTCGCTTGAGACAAATGTCCGAGCCGTGCTACAAAAAGTACAAAGCGGTGAAGCCGATGTAGGGCTTGTATACACCGCAGATATTGCAAAATTACCTGACAATATAGTGCGCTCACTTGTTATCCCAGAAGGATATGGAGTTCGTGCAGAATACGTGGCAACTGTATTACCAAATGCGCATGGAGACACGCCGGCGTTTATGGAATTCATGCGTGGGGATGGTGCAACCACAATCTGGCAATCCTACGGCTTTCGTGCATAATACAAAGATATGAAGCACCACCATCGAACGACCATCATCGCGCTCCCCATGCTCTTCTTGCTCGTTGTACCGCTCATCGGATTGAGCAGTCGTAGCACGCTTGCCGACTTGTGGCAAGCGCTGTGGAGTCACGAGTTACACCAAGCCGTCATCGTCACGGCCAACACGAGCATCATTGCACTCGGTTGTGTCATCGTCGGTGGCACGCCACTCGCAGTCTGGCTCACCCGCAATCCACAGAGTCGGTGGCGCACCTTTCTGGTTGATTTGCCCGCCGTGTTACCACCAGCCGTTGCAGGTCTGGCGCTCCTCACGATATTTGGGCGCACCGGCTGGCTCGGTCCTACACTAAGCACAGTTGGGTGGAACATTCCATTCACCCCACTCGCAGTAATACTCGCACAGGTATTTGTGGCGGCACCGTTGTATATTCGTAGCGCAAGTGCCGCATTGCAGGGTGTTGATCACGACGTTATCAACGCCGCGCTGGTCGATGGCGCATCGCGTTACGAACTCTGGCGCTTTGTGATTGTGCCGTTGGCGATGCCCGGGTTACAAGCCGGGGCTGCCATGGCACTTGCTCGCGCATTGGGCGAATTCGGCGCAACGGCGATCTTTGCCGGGAGCATGCCCGGTCAAACGCGCACGCTCGCCCTCGCCATCTATATCAACGCTGATTACGACAGCGCCACAGCGATTGCAATGAGTCTTATTTTATTGTTGAGTGCGATGGTACTGTTGCTTGTGGTCAGACGTGTCGATGCGTCAACACGCTAGGCGGGGCGTCTCACAACACCCCGCCGATATGCAATTTACATGCCCGTAATGACACCGATTTCGCCCATATGCATATTAGGATGCACTTGCGTGTAATCAAGAATGAAGCGACCAATCGTCAGCGCGCCCCAGTACTTAATGACTCCCTCGGTAATCGTCGGGATACACACGGCCTCGCCAGCCACCACGGCCCGCATGTGATCAGCATCCCACTGGTGATTAAGACGTGTATGATCAACGGCGGCGAGATTCTCAGCACTCTGGGCATAGACGGCCTGTTGATAATTGGCGAGCTCATTGAGGTTGATGTGCTGCGAAAGCAGTGCCACGTCAGTAAGCGGCATCGCCGTGCCCATATGCCCAAACGGAATGCCGAGGCGAGCCTGCCAGTTGCCAGTGGAGTGCACCTGCGGGCGGTTCGCCACAAAGCGGTTGAGGGTGATATCCTCGATGCGCAGGAGGTGCCAAATGTTCCACGCCACCGAGTTCATGGCACTCGTCGGCTGCCGACGCAGTTGCTCCTCGGTCAATTTGGTGAACAACGGTGCCAGGCTTTGTTCGTGCAACATCACGTGTCGCGCCACAATAACATCAAACATCAACTGATCCCTTGCTATTTCTTGAGTGGCCACAATTTGGGGCCACCACGCTCATACTGTTTGGGATAAAACGGCTCATCGCCGAGCGCCATCGCTGCCTGACGCGGCCAAGTCGGGGTGTCAAGCATGGCGCGCCCGAGGGCAATCAAATCTGCTTGACCATCCTGCACAATCTGCTCGGCCACGTGCGGGTCATTAATCATGCCGACAGCGCGCGTCACAATCCCGCTCTCTCTTTTGACGCGAGCGGCAAACGGCACTTGATAGCTCGGCGCCACAGGTATCTTGACACCCGGTACCGCACCACCACTCGACACACAAATAAAATCCAACCCGGCGGCTTTGAGCAACTGTGCCTGTGCCACCGCATCATCAGCGCATAGACCCTGCTCGTGCCAATCGGTGCCGGTAATACGCGCGCCGAGCGCGATATGCGCAGGGGTTGCATGGCGCACTGCCGCAGCGACTGCAAGTGGGAAGCGCATGCGTGCGGCGAAATCGCCACCCCACCGATCGGTACGTTTGTTGCTCAACGGCGAGATAAATGAGTGCATCAAGTAGCCATGCGCCATATGCAATTCAATCGCATCAACGCCGGCATGCACCGCTCGTACCGCCGCATCGCGGAACGCAGCAATAATTCGCTCAATCCCGGCATCGTCAAGCTCCATCGGCGTCTGCCAATTCGCATCAAAGGGTAATGCGCTCGGCGCAACCGTTTGCCACCCACCATTGAACGGTGTCATCTGTGATCCACCATCCCACGGACGCGGTGACGAGGCTTTGCGACCTGCATGCGCCAACTGCACGCCGAAGGTGACATGCGGCGCAACGGATTTCGCCGTGCGAATGACGTGTGCCATGGCGTATTGCGCATCATCGGAGTACAAGCCGGTACATCCGTACGAGATACGACCAATTCGCTCAACTGCAGTTGCCTCGATGACCACCATGCCAGGACCAGCACTCGCCATAGACGTGAGATGCGCAATATGCCAATCTGACATCACCCCATCATTGGCCGAATACTGACACATCGGTGCCACCACCAACCGATTTGCCACAGCAAGCGGGCCAATCTGCAACGGACTAAACAATTGTGATGCCATACTCATCTTCCCTGATATACAATAGAGATGTACCCATGGGTACGATTATACATCTGCTCATTACTGTTTATCAGAGCACCACACACATGACAACCCGCGACGTTTGCTTTTTTGATACCCATAGCCACCTCAATAGCACACAGTTCGACGACGACCGATCACTCGTGCTTATGCGTATGAAAGCCCAAGGAGTCGCCAAGTTTTGTGAGATTGGCTATGATGTGCCGTCGTCGCAACGTGCTATTCAACTCGCCCATACGACGCCCAATTGCTGGGCTGTGGTTGGGGTCCAACCCAATCATCCCGAAGCGGCCGACGATCCAACCTGGTTGGACCAACTCCACGAACTTGCCCAACAACCACGCGTGGTTGCGATTGGGGAGATTGGCTTTGATCATTATCATCGCAAGGCACCTGTTGCCGTACAAGAGACACTATTCAGGAGTCAGATTGCCCTGGCCAACACCCTCAAACTCCCCATCGTGATTCACACACGTGACGCCCATGCTGATACCCTGCGCGTCTTACGGGATGTGCGGCATGCATATGGTGTTGTCATGCATTCATTTGCGGGAGATATGGCATATGCCGAGGCGTGTTTGGATCTCGGGTGCATGTTGTCACTCAGCGGCCCGATTACCTTTCGCAATAATCAACAGATGCACGAGGTGG
Source organism: Chloroflexota bacterium (assembly GCA_016875555.1). GTDB lineage: Bacteria > Chloroflexota > Chloroflexia > Chloroflexales > Roseiflexaceae > UBA965. Next base: position 26,190 of record VGPG01000004.1, read on the forward strand.
TACGCACACTACCACTCGACCGATTGCTCATTGAGACCGATAGCCCCTACCTTGCGCCACATCCGCATCGTGGCACACGCAACGAACCTACCTACGTTCCATTGATTGCGCATCAAATAGCCAATCTCCATCAATTACCCATCAACGACGTAGCCTCGGCACTCTGGCACAATGCTCACGTCTGTTTCGACTTGGAAGAGACACATGACACGCCCACACACACCTAATCTGCACGGATGGCTCCGACCACAGCTCACCTTTGGTTGGGCCCACTTCATTCTCATCATCATCCAAGTATGTGCGCAATGGGTTGTCTACGAGTCCATTCATCTCGCAGGATGGAGTCCACATAGTCGCGTACTCATGAGCGCCGCAGTGTGTGGTGTGCTCCTGACCAGCTTCGTCATCTGGTGGTTCAACAGCGACTCCCTCACAACCTACATCACGCTGTTTGTGATGGGCATGGCGTTCATCGTCTGGCAACTCGAAGGGGCAGTGCTTGCAGCTGTCACCGCAGAACTCGGTGCTGCGTATACGCCACAACTCAGCGGATACGGCGATACACTCAGTGAAATTGCCATGCACATCATTCGCTGGTGGCGCCGTATTATTGCAGGTGAGCCGGCGAACGACCCCATCCTGTATATTGCCGTGCTCGCACTGATTAGTTACGTGGTTGTCATGTTGAACACGTGGTTACTCCTGCATCAGCACCAACCGTGGCTGAGTGTGGTGCTGTCGGCAATTCCCCTCTTTGTTAATTACACGTTTGCCGGTCAACAAAAAAGCGAAACCGCGTTGTTGTTGTTTGTGGCCATGGCCATGCTCAGCATCTTGTTTCACCATATCACCATGTCTGATGCAATCTGGCGGGCAAGTCGCGTTGATCGCCCAGTCACTGCTCCACTCCAAACGCTCTGGAATGCACTGCTCATCGTCGTGCCCACGCTCATCATCGCCAATGCGATCCCCTTACCTACACCCAACGAGACTGCCCTACGCATCTGGTCGGCCCTGCGCTCACCGGTGAGTACTGTGCGCAGTGGCTGGGATCAAGCATTTGGTAGTGGCGCAACCAACGTCGCAGGCGGATTCTCCAAAAGTGGCATGCAAGTGGGTGGCGGTCGCAATCAAACAGAGCTCGAAGTGCTCCGCTACCAAAGTTCGATGCCCGAGTACTTACGTGCCATGGTCTTTGATCGCTATACCGGTCAAGGATGGACACTGACCAACGAACGCATCAGTGAAGCACTGCCGACCGGCACTACCATCATCAACAGTAATAATGCGCGCCAAGTCGTGAACAGCACGATTACGCTATCACGCGACCGCAGTGATGATTTGTTGATGACACTCGGTGATCCGGTGGCGTATAATCGCGATGCCACCGTATTTGCACTCCCCGAACTCGGCGTTGGGTCAACGGGCGTACTCTACTTGACCAGCGATATCCCATTGCTTGCAACCAGTACCTACACACAAACCTCGCACATCTCACGCGTCTACGACAGCGAGTTACGCGGCGCAAGTATCGCCACTGCATCCATTCGTGCGCACTATACCGTTCTCCCTGAGACAGTCCCTGCACGGGTTGGTGAGCTAGCACGCCAACTTGCCCGTGAAGCGAATGCCACCACCGATTACGATGTGGCCATGGCGATTCAGCAGTATTTACGTACCTTCAGGTACGATGAGCAACGTCCACGACCACCCACATCACGCGATTGGGTTGATTACTTTGTCTATGAGGGACAAATCGGCTACTGCGATGACTTTGCGACGGCCATGACCGTCATGCTCCGCACACAGGGTATTCCAGCGCGCTACGTTCAGGGATACACCGGCGGTGATCGCGATCCATCCCGAGGCGATTACGTGGTCCGCGAATCCATGGCACATAGTTGGGTGGAGGTCTTCTTTGATGGCTACGGTTGGCAACGTTTCGAACCCACGCCAGCGGGATACACACGCGTCATTGACCGGAGTGCCCCCAGCGATGCAAACCGTGACATCACACCGGTGCCCACCATGGTACGACCAGATGATCCGTTGAACCAAGATGATCTCGATGGCAACCTCGAACGATTCGAGCCGCCGATTGATGAACAATCGTCAGCAGCAGATGCCACGGGATTCCAAGTACCGTGGTATGCACTCATCACCATCTTCTTTGGGGTCATCCTCGTCTATGCGGGCTGGATTGCGTGGCACCGCACACCGCACATCCGCCGAGCACACTGGATGTACACCGCGCTCATCTCGCTCTATCAATTCGTCGGATTCAGCGTATCACGGAGTACGACGCCACTCGAATTAGACGAACTCACCACTGACGAGCTACCGGCCATAACAACGTCGGTCAGTGCATTTTGTCATGCATACAATCAGGCATTCTTTGCCAATCGCCCACCAGCAACATGGCCAGCCCTACCATGGCACATGCTCTGCTGGCACTTACTGCGCTGGCGCATCCAACAACGGTGGGGGTACTAGGTGATGCGCGTCGTGCTCATCACTCCAACCACACCACATCGGGGTGGCATTGCGCACTTTGGCACACTACTGGCACACCACTTGGGGACGCACTACCACCTGATAACCTGGGGGTTTCACCGTCTCTACCCAGCGTGGCTTTTTCCTGGATCAACTGCGCCAGATCCGAGTCATCACACCGTGCAGTGCACCGTGGACACGTGGATTGACGCTCTCAATCCGTGGAGCTGGTGGTACGCCTGGCGCCACATGCCCGAGGCTGACCGTATCATCTGGCAGTGGTGGTCGCCGTTCTGGCTCCCGTTCATTCTCTTTGTGACCTGGCAGGCACGTCGACGACGCATCCCCACCATCGCCATCTGTCATCAACTGGTCGAACCCGATGCAGCTGACTGGCAAGCGCGCATCACCTACTGGGTACTCGCACGTGCCGATGCAGTGCTCTTTTTGGGGGAGGCACCATCGCAATGGAAGACGCCGTATCGCACGTGTGCGTTACCCAGCTTTGATGCTCTTATTCGTGACATTCCCAGCAAATCTGAGGCTCGCCAACACCTGCATATCACCCACGATACTCCCGTTGTCTTGTGTTTCGGCTTTGTGCGGGACTACAAAGGGATTGACACTATCATTCATGCCATGGCGCAAAGTCGTGTCGCCTATCATCTCATCATCGCCGGTGAATGGTGGCCACTACGCACCGACGTGCGGCATCTCATAAACATCTACGCCATCGCACATCGTATCCACATCTACGATCATTACATCCCCAACGAACACGTTGCAACCTATTTTGTGGCTGCTGATGTAGTAGTCTTGCCCTATCGTCGCGGCACCGTGAGTGGTGTTGCAACTCTGGCACAGTTCTTTGGCATCCCAATCATCACAAGTACCGTGGGCGCGTTAGCGGGGAATACACCGCCATACGCCGCCCTACCAAGTGACGATATCAGTGCGTGGCGCACTACACTTGATCGCTTTTTTATGACCGCACCACAGACGGCAACTGCACATACAACGGGGTGGGATGCATGCCTGACTGCATTGACCACGCTTGTCAACGAAAGCGCCCTATGAAGCTCATCATGCTCAGTACTAGCGCCATCCACCACCCAGGGCCACGGGCACGCTGGATTCCGCTTGCAGGCATCGCACAACGGCATGGCATCCCAACCGAAGTCATCTGCCTACACCCCGATTATGCCCATAGCGAATCAACCACTGTCATACAGCACGGCATTTCAATCCATCATGTGGCCCAAATGCACGTTGACAAGCACGAACAACCGCTCCACGGGATGACACTTATCACGACGGCGCTACGGGCAATCATTCGCCTCGCACGTCATGCAATTCAGGCGCAGCCCAGCGTGATTGCCATTTGCAAAGCGCAGCCGATGAATGGGTTGGCCGCACTCATCGCACAACGACGAACCGCCGCACGGCTTATTCTCGACGTTGATGATATTGAACATCTGAGTCATCGGTTTGACCGGTCATGGCAGCGCGCACTAGTGGCGCGTGTTGAGCAACGGTTACCCCATTATGTCCAGAGCGTCAGCGCTGCCACGGCGTGGCACACCCAGCAACTCAATCAGGCAGGACATCGCCATGTGGCCCATATCCCCAATGGTATTGAACAGATTCCACCGGTGCCATTACGCCCCGCAGATCTGCCCACACAGTACATGGCCTATGTCGGACGAATTGCCTTTACGACGCATGCCGTCGATGTGCTCATTGAGGCACTCACCCACACACGCTCCACCATGCCATTCGTGATTGCCGGGAGTGGCCCTGATAGTGAAATGGCTCGACAACAACTACACCAAAAAAATCTTATGTCACGTTGTATCTGGCTCGGCCACGTCCCATCAACCACAGCGCATGCAGTCATTGCGCATGCGCACGCAACCGTAGATCCCGTGCGTGACACGCCAGCAGCAGCCGCGCGCTACCCACTCAAAATCGTCGAAAGTCTTGCCTACGGCGTTCCGGTGATTACCAGTCCTGTTGGAGATCGTGCCACACTCATCGGTGTGAACGGACGGCTTGTTCCTGCCGGGAGTGCACGCGCACTTGCAGATGCGATTGATGCGCTGAGTGAACAACCACGCATCAATCGCACCTTCGGTCACGCCCAAGTCGCTCACCTCACATGGGAGAGTATCGGTCTGCAGTGGCTCAACCACCATCACATGAAGGTGCGCACATGAACACCGCCATGCGTATCACCTGCATCATTATCACCCGCAATCCTACGCACTGCCACGACCTTATCATGCAGTTACACCGGTACGGGCACCACATCATCGTTGTCCACCCTGCAGCAACGCCTGCACCACCGAATGCCATGAGCATCACCACGCCAGCATTGATCAGTCCAGCGGCGGCACGCAATCTCGGTGCCATGCATGCCACCAGTGAACTACTCTGTTTTATTGATGACGATGTGCGCATTGATGGAGATGTACCACACATACTTGCACATGTCTTTGTGGCACCTCACGTCGTGGCGTGTGGTGCGGTACTTGTTGATCATCCACACAACACGTATTGGCCACGTGCGTTGCATCGTATGGCGTTTGCTCCTCAATACCACCGCTATGCCCAACGCATCCCACCGCTCTTGGCAAGCATGATGCTTGTGGTACGTCGTGTCACCTTCACTCAGGTTGGTGGATTTGATCCCACATTTCACACTCCTGCCGGTGAGGATGCCGATTTTGCACTTAAACTCCGCAGTCTCGGTACCTTGATGACGCTCCCACAAGCGCGTATCACCCATCATCCACATGCCACAGATTGGCTGAGTATCACTCGACGCTGTTGGCGCTACGGCGTGTGTTGGCCACGCATCCGCCTGCGGCATCCCACGCAGGTGCGTCCACTGCCATTCCCGGCATCGGTGACTGCTTTGGCGCTCGTGTGCGGTGCTCCACTATTTGCGTTGTACGATACACTCCGGGCATGGCGCGTCGGTCATTGGTATGGACATTGGTGGCTACGCACATGGTGGTATGTAGGTGTTGCCTGGGGGATGCATCATGCGCACGATTAGCATTGCGTTGTGTACTCGCAATCGCCCACACCACCTCAGTGCATGGATGCACCATATGCACACGATCATGCTGAGTGCGACGCACACCATCATCATCATTGATCAATCTGACATACCCCTAACTCAGCACTGGCCTGCACACATCACCTATGTGCACACGCCGCATCGCGGGTTAGCGCGTGCACGAAATCTGGCACTACAGTACTGCACGACGCCCTATATTTTGTTCACTGACGATGATTGTCGTCCCGCACCTGATTGGTTATTGCACGCACATGCATGCATCACACGTGACCCAACAGTTGCACTCTGGTTTGGCCAAGCCACGCCGAGTGGATCCGACTACCAGCTTCACGATTACCCCACGCATGCTGGATATACAACGTGGGCCTCACGGGCCAACGGCGATATCTGCCATGCGGTGCGGCGTGCCACGCCTCCTTTTCGGACGGTGCAGCCGGTGGCCGTGCTCGAGTGTCTCGGTCACGGCAATCAAATGCTCATGCAATGTGCCGTTGTGCGCAACCTCGGCGGATTCCATCCATGGCTAGGAGCGGGTGCATGGTTGTTATCGGGCGAAGATGTTGACATGGCGATGCGACTCCTACAACACGGGTATGCCTGTGCATACACGCCAACCCTGCACATCATCCACGATGCCTGGATGACACCGGCCGCACATGCACATAGTGCACAACACTCCAGCACAGGGATGATTGCCGTGCATGTCGCACATGCCTGGCACCATGATCCCTCGGCCATTGCCTATCTGCGCTTTCGTTGGCACCACGTGTTTCATCAGACACACACTACATCTGTTGCATCTGCACCACCGGTACCTGCATGGCGACGCATCATCGCCATCGTGCACGGCATCATCGGCGGGATGTGCTTGGTCGTGCACGCACGCTGGAGGAGACGCGCATGACACACCGTTCATCATGGTGGTCGCACATCGTCGCCGCCTTGAGTAGTACCATCGTCAGTCAAACCGTCGCCGCAATCGCCCAAGTCATTATCATCCGCGCTCTGGGCAGTAGTGAATATGGCGTCTACACAACCCTCTACGCCTGGCTGGCCATTGCCGGGTCCATCATCGGCGCTGGATTTGACACCTGGTTACTCGATTACGGTAGTCGACACTCAGCACAACTCCGTCATCAAATGGTACGCATTCTGCGCATCAAAATCAGCATTTGGGTGATTGTGGCACTCATCTTTGTCGGGTACATTGACCAGCTAGCACTCCCACTGCTCAGTCTAGGCCTACTGGTCATTCTGCTTGAATCAATCAGCGCCACACTGCTTCAGGGATTGCGCGCACTCAATCGTCATCGTGCAGTTGCCGCCATACAACTTATCGCTCCCAGCATACTCCTCTTGGTTGTATCCATCTGGTCACCAGCACAGATTCTCTGGCTCCTCATCATCCACGCCGTCAGTTATGCCATTATTCTTACCGTTGCATACCGACTACTACCCCATGCATCAACCATAGCACCCACCAACCTTATCACGAGTTGGCCATTCGTTGTCTCAGATATACTCGCGCAAATATACACCTATACGACCACCATTCTGCTCGCCAGCTACGCACTCCCCAGCGACGTCGGTATTTTTCGCGGTGCGTGGAGCTTTATTGCCTACACCGTGGTCATTCCATCCATGATTTTCAGCACCACATTACCCGTACTCAATCAGAGCACACCGACACAGCAATCGGTCATCATTCGGCGCAGCGCATACGCATTTGCACTCTATGCCATCTCCGTAAGCGGATTCGTCGCAGCTGGTGGAGGGCAGGTCATTGTATGGTTATATGGTGAAAGCTTCGCACCGAGTGTCGCATTCATATCACAACTCATGGTGTTGCCGTTCATCAAGAGCGGCATCTTTTTCGGTGTCATGCTGCTCATCCACCGGCAACGTCTCGTGTGGCGCATCGTTGTCCAGATGATCACGGTAGTCATTCTATGGGTGAGCATGCCCCCACTCATCGCCCAAACCGGCATCCACGGTGCCATTCAGGCACAGCTCATCACCGAGGGCATGCTCGCCTGCGGGTATCTCGTCGGCGGACTGTGGCGATTGCGGCATCACCGCAGCGCACCGGCAGTGTGGCCGCCGCGCACCGTGGTCCTGACCAACATGCACGGTATTCGCAATCTCGGCGATTACGCGATTCACCAACAACAGCTTGCCTGGCTCGCACATCAATTCCCCACGGCGACCATCCATCGCTGTTACGCGGTGCCGCCGGATACACAAAGCACACCAGGCATCAGTCATTGGGTCTACGATGCTCACGGGAACATCGCCTCGCGCACCACGCGCATCCGACGCACAAGTGCACTCATCTGGTGCATCGGTATGCGTTATCTCGGCATTCACTCAACCTGGGGGATGCACCCCGCGGAACAACACGCATTGATGCGCCTACTCCATGCCGACCTGATATGTGCGAGTGGTGGTGGATATCTCTACAACCAGCCGTCACGAACGCCGTGGTGGCAATTCATGAGTTGGGATTGGTGGGTATGTGCCGACATGCTTGTTGCGGTCATCTGGCGTCGCCCCCTCGCACTCTTGCCACAGTCAATTGGCCCGATTCATCACACCCCCATGCGCATCCTGCTTACATGGATACTCTCGCGTGCACACATCATCTATGTACGCGAGTCACAAAGCGCACAACTGCTCCAACACCTCGGTATCACCTATCATCGTGCGCCAGATTTTGTGTGGGGACTACCCAAACCAACACCCCTGCCACCTCCAAGCACACCCCCCACTCTCGGTATCACGCTAATGGACTATGGACAACAAACAGGCCACACACAGTACCAACACACCTACGAAACATGTATCATTGCCGTGGCTCGACACTTTCATACCGCTGGCTGGTCGATTCAGCTGTTTGCGCAGTGCACCGATCACGCACCAGGATGGGACGACCGTGTTGTCGTACATCGCCTCGCCACACACCTGCCGTTCGCACACATCATGCCCGTTGCCCCATCACCTTACGCCCTACAACAGCAGTACGCTGCGCTTTCAGCGCTGCTTTCAACTCGGCTCCATGGCGCACTCATACGCTTTGCCATGAATCAACCTGCAGTCGTCATCGCCTATCACCCCAAAGCACACGGTATCATGCACGACATCGGCCTCGAGGCGTGGTGTCTGGCAATAGACACGCTCACCCCCGAGGCCGTGATTCACGCAGTTGACACTGCACCAACACAACTACCGATTATTGCCGCCCAGCGCCAACAACAGGTCGACACACTGCACACGTTGACGATTCCACCACCTATTGCGCCGGCAGAGTAATCCGTGCCGTGCCAATGTCGGTTAACTTGTCGGCCGACAACTCTACAACTTTCTCCATGCCATTTGCATCAATGATGGCGACTGAAACGCCTTCTTCGACAATCAACAAAATGACATAGCGCCCCGGTGGCACATTCACAATGGCAAACTCACCATTGTCGTTGGTCACACCACCTACCCCGCCTGCTTCATCGAGTACATACGCCTGTTGATCGCCACTCCCATAAATGGGCGCAAGACGGACACTCCAATTTGCCAAGGCGTTCCCTTGGGCATCTTGCATCCGCCCTCGTATCAATCCCAACCCAGGTTGTGATGGAGGAACTTCGATGCTTGTGGTCGATGTTGAAGTACAGGCAATCAACCACATACAACTGATAATGAGAACGAAAACACGTGTTATTTGCATGATATATCCCCTAATAACCCGAATGTATTATTGCATATAACCGTATGTTTCGGCTATGCTACATACAGTCGTACACTTTTGGGAGGTATTTCATGTCGTTCTTTCAACGCATCTTAAGTTATGGGAGTGTGATTGCCATACTCTTGCTGACCACAGTTATCCCGGCATCGGCATCCACCAACACGTATAATGCCAAATTCATCACCTCAATGACGTATATGAATGTCGGGACACGTGCTGCAAACTTGAGCATCAAATTCATTGACGAAAGTGGCACGGTCATCAACTATCCCATCATGAATAGCGATGGAAGTGCACGCACCCTTGCACCCAATGCCAGTGCATCGCTTGGAGTGTCAGTGCTACGCCTCTCCACCACATCATGGAACAGTGGTGCAGTCATCAGTGCCAATCAACCACTTGCGACCACCATGGTACAGGTATCATCGAGTCCTGTGATTCGCGTGCGCCCGGTGTCCAACGGCTTCTCTGCAAGCGACGCACACACCACCATTTCATTGCCCTACGTGGCCAAGACATGTACGGCAAGTAGTTTGACAACACGATTCAACGTCCAAAACATCGGCCCATCCACTGACGACATCACCGTAAATCTCTTTTGGCCGAACGGCGATACCGCGTTTTCCCAGACATTTTCGAGTATCGCAGCTGGGCAAATCGTCGCCATCGACTTGGGTTCAACCTCAATAAGTAATCCGACCACCTCAGGATACGTCATCCCGAGTGGATGTGCCTTCGAAGGTTCTGCACGCATCTCAACGACCGGCACTTCAAAGGTCGTTGCCACAGCCTTCGAAACCAGCACCACAGGTCGCAGTGCGGCCACGTACGAGAGCCTTGTCTCACCGGGCAGTAACAGAATTTTTATGCCGTCGGTGCTCTGTAATGTTAACTACGGTGATGGCGCCCAGTCTTCATCAATCATCGTACACAACACGGGTGCCTCCGTTGCCCGTATCACCTACACCT
>VGPG01000005.1 GCA_016875555.1 Chloroflexota bacterium
CCTTGTGCATCAAGGCCCGTTGCACGCACTGGCATCGTCACGCTGCCTGCGGCAGGTGGGGTGTCAGCTTTGATGTGGAGATAGATGTTGCGTTGTTCTGCGCGCATAATGGTGCCGAAGTGGATGGTCATCTCTCGATCGCGGAGTGTGTGTGGCCGCTCACCAACGATCTGTACGCTGTAGCCCGTCGGCACCGTGATATGTAGTTGGGTGTCACGCAGGGCCGCCGTAAATAGCGCAGCCAGTTCCTGTCGAAAACACTCTTCGATGTGTTGTACTTCGGAGATGTAGTGCGTGTTCCCTTCACCGTTGCTGGCGAGGGCCCCCATGATGACTTCGTTGTATCCGTCACCAATACCAAAGGTTGAGGTGCTTATCCCCTGGCGATGGAATGCAGCTGCTTGTGCTCCTAACTGTGTTACATCGGTGAGTCCTGTGTTGGCGTGCCCATCACTCAAAAGGAACACCCGCCCGACAAGTTCACGGTTGTTGATGCGGAGTTGGCGATTCACACAGGTATGCCATCCTGCATGTAAATCAGTGCCCCCGCGTGCATATACGTGTTGAATGCGATGAATGAGCCGTCGCTTATTGACCTCATTCATCGTCTCGCCATCGGCTAAGACATCAATTTCTGTATCAAAAATGACGACCGTACAGTAGTCGTGCTCGTGTAGTTTTTCAATAACTTGAATGGCAGCTGCTTTGGCATACTCGATTGGCGCGTTTTCCATTGAGCCACTACGATCAATGACCAACCCAATATTGAGGGGTAGTCGACGATTCGCAGCAACATCCGTCTCTGCGGTGATGCTTATTTTGGCCACAAATTCGACTGCGCTGGCGGCAATCGGGCTCCGACTCACATGATTTTGTGACAACATACGGGCTGAGGTCCTTTCTTAATTAGATAGCGTCTCTTTGGCGATCGATTTATCACAACGCATGCCATGGATATTCGTTGTGTGCTACTGGCGTCGGCGCATCCAGTCTTCGAGCATTTCAATCAACTGTTTGAGTTCTGCAATCTCGCTGAGTGGTGCGTTTGATGCTACGAGTCGGTCATATTGCGCACGCAGAATCGTAAGGTCTTTGGTGGAAAAGCGGCTGGATAAATTTTTGGAGTGGAAGCTCCGTTTGCGCGTGAGTTCATCGCGCCATTGCCCCATTTCGCTGGCTAACGTGGTATAGATATCAAATTGCGCGTAGATGGTGCTCCGTTGATGCATTTCGTTCACGAAGGTGCGGGCCCGCTCAAATTCACGTGCCGCATTGAAGCGTGACGCTTCGGCACGTACCCAGGCCAAATCAATCAGCGCCGCTTCGTGCTCGATGGTGCGATCAGCTACAAGGGTGCGAACCTGTGCGTCAGCACTGAGACGCACGCGGTAGTTGGTATCGACATGAATGGCGTTGCCTTCTGCGTCTTGACCACGGAGTACTACCGCTTGTTCCATGTCGCCGCTGAGCTGATCACTAGTCGGCATCAGGCGTACGTAGAGCGTGCGCTGCTCCTGCGCAATCAAGGCGCCGAGTGGGATGATCAAGCGCTCGGGTGACTGCTGATGCGGTGGTTGTCCGACGACTTCGGCACTGAATCCAGCTGGAATGCGTATTTCTAGTTCAGCCTTCTGCATCACCACGCCAAACATCTCGCTCAGTTCATGCTGAAAGTAGTTGTCAATGTCGCTTGATTGCGCAATAAAGTGATGATTGCCCAACCCATGACGCGCCAGTTGGTCGAGGAGCTCTTCGTTGTAATGAAGCCCTAACCCATACGTGCTCAAACTTATCCCCTGTTGCGCATATGTGGTTGCAAGTTGTGCGAGCTGATCGGCCTCGCAAATCCCCTGGTTGGCCTGCCCATCGGTGAGCAATAAGATGCGACTGACATACGTTCCGTCGACATGCCCACGCTGGAGCCGTTCGACCGCCATGAACCACCCTTCGGATATGTTGGTGCTCCCACCACTCCGCACATTTGCGAGCGCCGCATGCATGAGATGTTGTTGGGCACTGGTGACCGGCATAGCGTCGGCTAAGAGACTCGCTCGTTGATCGAACGCCACAATTGCACAGCGGTCGTCTGGCAACAGCTGATCAACAATCCGTCGCGTCGCCTCAAGCGCATCAGTGAGCTTTTGCCCAGCCATTGACCCACTGCGGTCAATCACGATACCAATGTTGAGTGGTGTGCGTGGTCGCGTGGTCTGGTGTGATGATGGCGCTTGTACCTGGATGCGTAGAATGGTGTCGTGTCTGCGACCTTGGTCGTCGACGTGGTTGTGTAGAACGGTGCGACTCAGCTGACAGTGAATGTTTGGCATCGGCATTCTCCTTGGTTCGTCAATTTGACGTATGCGAATTCGCAATCGGCAGTGCGACTGTTAATTACAGTAATACTGTAACAGTAAAAATGATATTTGTCAAATCAATACCCACAATTATGCACGTTAATGTTATAAATATCAATAAATAATCCAAAATAAAACCACAAATGTGATATTTGACAGTGATAACATGACGTGGTATACTGGTGCTACAAATGAACAAACGGGACACAATGATGTTCCGTGATGTTCTTGTCATCTCGGACGGAGAGGAGGTGTGAACTCGATAACGACAATCCACGGATGTTGTTGGCCAGAGATGAAAACAAGCATCACCACGAAAGGAGCACGCGCATGCAAGTACCGATGAACGACGTGATAGATCACATCAACACGGCCTATCACGCATTAACGACGGCTCGCAACCAGGTGTTGGGAGCAATTTACGCGCAAGGTGGTAATGGCCACAACGTGAGCGAATTAGATGCCATGCGCACGCAGTTGGACGAAGCGGTTGCGTTGAGTCAACGCAGTCGTGATTATCTGGCGGTATTCGTTCAGGTTAGTGGGCGAATACGCGTCCAAACGGAGCTGAACACATACACGGGTGCATCAGAAGATGTGGGCACAACCCGGCTCAACCACCGTGCAGATGATGCGCACGCTGGCGAGGAATATCAAATTTTCCGATTCGATGCACTGTTGAATTCACTCCAACCGCCACTGCCGTTCGATGATGACGACGACGACTTCGTTGATATGGATGGTGATCGGAGTGATGATATATCCGATGAAACGATTGATTATTTGCGCAGTAGCCGGGCGTGGCGCAACGCATACGAGAGTTATCGCGCTGACGACGATGACGACGTCAGTGACATGTACGAAGATCTCGATGACGGTATTGTCGGCAACGCACCGGTGCAGCCACAAGTGATTCTTGGTGATGAACGTGCATCTGTGGCATTTGACACCTCAGATATGGCATGGGCCACACAACCGTTGAGCGAGACTGCGTACTGCATGCTGTTTGGGTTGCCACTCCCACCAGATGGCGATTGGCATTACGACATCTTTGGTAATGTGCAGCTCGGCAAGTACCGTGCGCCGGAGGATGGCGATTACAACGTCCCTGGGCAGTAAGGGGCATGACGCATGGCCGTAGCGCGTGCCGACATACGATCCCCCACGGAATATATAGCCGTGGGGGATCGTGTATTACCGAACTGTGCTAGATGCGTTATGGTTTGCGGCGCAAAATTGCGCCGATACGGCGGAGCTCACCGGTGTCGATTCGACGGTCATCACGAAAGTGGATTTCGATGCCATCATCGATGACGTAGCGGTGCCAGCGTACCTCGGTGTCGTTCGTGGGTGCCGCAGCGTAGTTGGCACTCCCTGTCATGACACGACCTACATGGTGCGTGGCAACTACTTCATTGACGACCTCGTTCGCAACAATCTCTTCGACGGGTTGCGGGGCACTATTGATGACTTCTTGGAGTTCTGTATCATCCATACCGGCGAGGCGTGCACGAATGACGCGGAGTGGCAAGAAGCTTGCCTTGAGGCGTGCAGCGGCGAGCAACTGCAACAGATGACGTTCCGTGTAGCGCGGTGTGCGCACGCGATCAACTGGTGCATCAATTAACCCTTCGTCTGTGTAGTAGCGAATAGTTCGCTGTGTGACACCAGCACGCTCAGCCAGTTGACGGATGGTCATTAGTTCATGATTCATAGCACTACCACTTCAGTCGTTCAAATATACATAACTTCACTGCATAGTACCATCCACTTATCACTACGTCAACACTTCTTCGTAGTGAAAAGGCTGAAAAATTGATGAAAATAAACGAATGAGGCGTGCAATTGGGTGTATCAGTACGACCCACACGCAGATGATGGCATGGCGTTGATTACTACCCACGACGTACGACTGGTCGTGCATCATGGAACCGAATGACGACCACTGGATCGTGAACGTCAATCTCACCGTCGGCCAATGCCGCCCACTCAACCCCATCAATGCGCACACGGATGTGGGCCCCCTCGGTGTGTGCAATGCACACACCGGATTTGCCAATGAGCTGTTGTTGGAGCTGGTTGAGTGTCCCCTCATCACGATTGAGACGTGCATACAGGCGCGATCCACCGATGGCTGATACGAGCGTGGTTACCGCAAAGATGACGAATAGCCAGGCATCAAGCCAAGGAAAGACGAAGGCGAAACCGGCAGTCACCAAGGCAGCAATACCAATCCACAACGCATAGACACCAGGTATGAATGGTTCAACCGTGAGGAGGATGAGACCGACTGTGGCCCATACGAAGCCATTGTTCATGGACTACTTCTTTCCGTCAGTTTGTTTCAATATCTCGGTCAAGGCCCCAAGTGCGCCACTCAAATTGCTAATTTCAGCGGGAACAACCACCATGCGGGCAGCCGGAGATTCGCCCATTTTTTGCAGGGCATCGACATAGCGTTGTGCCACAAAGTATTGCAGTGCGGCGTCTGGGCGACCAACCTGATCAACCAACAAGCGCGTTGATTCGGCTTCGGCTCCGGCTAGGCGTTCACGGGCTTCAGCCTCAAGTCGTGCTGCTGCCAATTTACCTTCGGCTTCAAGAATGGCCGATTGCTTCATACCTTCGGCACGCAGAATCTCTGCTTGACGCACACCCTCGGCCTCAAGAATCTTGGCACGCTTTTCGCGGTCTGCGGTGAGTTGCAGGGCCATTGCGCGGGTAATGTCTTCGGGCGGCAACACGTCTTTGATTTCGACACGGGTGACTTTGGTGCCCCACGTCTGGGTTGCTTGATCGAGCGCACCAAGCAGCCGACTATTGATTTCGTCGCGCTTCGACAATACTTCATCAAGCTCCATGCTTCCGAGTGCAGTGCGGAGATTCGTCAGTGCCAAGTTGATAATCGAGGCTTGTAAGTTGAAGACTTGATACGCAGCCAAACTCGAATCGTAGACCTGATAGAAGAGCACGCCATCCACGCGTACGGTGGCGTTATCTCGCGTAATCACAACCTGCGATGGAATATCGAGGACCTGTTCTTGTACGTTGATGCGTCGACCAACACGGTCAACAAATGGAATGATAAAGTTCAAACCGGGCTTAATTACCATGCGGAAGCGGCCGAAGCGTTCGACGGTCCACTCGTTCCCCTGTGGCACAATCTTGATACCAGTAAAGACCACAGAACCAGCCAGAAAGATGAGGAGCATAAGACAAAAAAAGAGAAATCCGTCCATGACAGTTCCTTTCTGTATAACACAGGGTAGACGTAATAATCGGCGCAATTGTTGCACCATGATACGCTACCCTGCATGTGTACCGTGTGGATCGTGCCACAAGATAGGTGCGTGCGCTATGTATGAATGATGTTAGTTGACCGTCAAATCACAGATAAATTGATGCAGCATGCGATTGCTACTCCAGGTCGCGCTGGTGGTGACGGATGGGGTATCGTTGCGTACAAATGTGGGCCGCGTATACCCTTGCCCATAGAGCGTCTGTTGTAAAAACGCCCGCAATTGATTCCATGCTTTGAGCTGATTGCCACCTTTGGCGATGTCCTCGACGCTCGTCACGAACGCATGCGGCTCGCCCGCATAAATCGTTACTTCGTGCGGGATGCCGGCCTCTTTGAGGCCTTGTTCGAAGCCCTGTACTTCACTGATGGGAATCATGGTATCTGCACCGCCGAAGATGCCGAGTACCGGGCCATTTAGGTTTTTGAGGAGGGCAGGATCTTGGATGACGGACCCATAAAATACGACTGTCGCTTTGATACTCGGTGTGCTCACGCCATAGCGAATTGATGTGCCGCCCCCAAAACAAAAACCCATGATGGCAACGCGTTGCTCATCGGCTTCGGGTTGACTTTGAATCCACCGCATGACCGCATCAAGATCGCCATCTACCTGTGCGGTTGGGGTGCTGACCACTTGCCAAATCGCACTAGGAATCCAGGATGTGGTATTCCCACGGAAGACATCAGGAGCAATTACCACATATCCGTCTTGTGCGAGGGCATCGGCCTTGCCGATAATCTCCTGCTTGAGCCCCCACCACTCATGAATCATGATGACTACGGGGAACGGACCTTCACCACTCGGACGGGCAACGTAGGCACGAATGGCCGGATTGTTGCCGTTGCTAATCACCGTATTGGTGAGCGGATCGAGGCGATTCACACCCACACCACGGTCGATAATCACTGAGGCAACTAAGACGACTACTGCGCCAACCATGACACCAATAATCCACTTAAAGATGGTGAAGATGTGCTTTATCATAGAATTCCTTTATAAGATGAGTACGATTCGTTGTATATGCCCACTTCATACTATAGCGAAAATCTGTGGTCATATGCAATACACGTGTAATCGTCGACACATCACGGTGTGACACGAATGACGGTGATGTCAGTAAATTGGTCGCTTTGGACCAAAAATATGCGTATTAGCTGTGTGGTAAGTGGAAGTTCTAGAGTCGTTGATTGATCATTCTGATCTTGAATACGTGGATGTAAGCCGAGCGATTGCCAGTGATTTATCAATATGTCGCGCGTCTGTGGTTGAGCGTATTTGCTCCGTAAAAGTAAAGCGCTCCCCATTGTTGTTAATGTCTCAATGTCAGCCGGAAACGACAACTCGGCGAACACGATCGCTTCACAGTGTTGCTGTGGATAGACGATTGCTACGGGATACGCTTCAACTGCGTATGTCCAGGTCATATCTGCGCGGATGACATCACTTCCAGGTAGGAGGAGTTTGCCACGACCCTGGCCGTTCATGTGCGTCACAGTGCCATCAGCATTCGTGCGTGCATCGGCCACAAACCGTTCCCAGGCGACACCACCCTGCGTACTCTGCAACTGTTCATCGGTGCGTGTGAACCCGTGTAGTGGACCAAGAATATCGCGCATTGATACGGGTGGGAATCCGCTTGCGTCGCGCGTGCAGGTGGTATCAACGATACGCCGTTCATCATCGGCAGTGACAAATACGGCGTGACCATCAACGGTTGTCAACCAGAGTGGTGCTGTACGCCCTGTTGCAACAATCTGCATCATTTGGCGTTGTCCATCGTTGATTGAAGTGAGTGTCAGCGTCCCGTCACGAGAGATATTTTCCTGATCGCGTGCGTTTTGTAGGGTGATGGTAAGGGTGGTACGCTGGCCGGCACCTGCGTCGGTGAGGATGAGCGCAGGGGTTTCGATGCGGGGAGTGCAGTTTGCCAGGAGCAAGCAGGTACCGACAATCATCCAGCAGAAAAAGAGCTTACTCATGGTGCTCCAGCCATTTGGCCATAAAAATATTGTTATCCACGGCAAAGCCGATTTTTTCATAAAACGGCACGACATGCTGATTGGACTGGCGTACAAGCAGGTTGACTTTCTCGCATCCCTGGGCTTTGAGTCGCGTGGTAACCGAAGTAATCAGCCGATGCCCGTATCCTTTGCTTTGTGCATCAGGATGAACGGCGAGATGGTTAATCCATCCACGTCGTCCGTCATCACTCCCTAGAACTGTTCCTACGATGCGCCCGTCGGCGTTGCACAGCACCCATGCAAGATTCCCCGACACGGCAAGATGGCGGCGCAATCCCTGTGCGCTGTCAGTGGGGCTCATCTGTAAGGCGGCGGCGCGCCACAACGCGAGCATCTCAGACAAGTCATCGAGATAGATTGGGCGCAAATATGTGCCATCGCTGAAACGTTCGATGGTACGTGCCGGCTCGTAGACGCCCACAATCTGCAACCACGCAGGCGCGTCTGATGGATTGCGGCGTAGCTCCATGCCGATACGACGCATGACTCTTTGTGAAGCGATGTTGTCATACTCAGTTGTCGCAATAATTCGTCGGAGACCGAGCTGTGTGCAGGCGTAGTCGCGTAATAGTATGGCCGCTGCAGTTGCAATTCCTTGGTTGCGCCATTCAGGCAGTACATACCAAAACATGCCGACTTCGGCATGGGTTGCTCCGTCATCGTTGCTACCAATGCCCACTTTGCCAAACTGATCAATACACGGGACTAACCCAATCGCACCAACGACGGCATCACTATCATGATGCACAATCGCTCGCTCACCATAGGGGGGCTGATTAAGCTGTGCTAACTGGTGCTCGTTGGCGATGTTCCAGGCAAGCCAGGCATGCGCTTTTGTGGTATCAGCAGTAAACATCTGCATGACTGCAGATACATCATTACTATCAAATGCACGGATGTGGATATCGGTGTCGTCAAGTCGGGGCATCGTACGCATGGACTAACTCGTGTTCTAGTGCACAGAATACGCAATAAATTATATGCTTTTTTGGGGGTGAGCGATTTGTTGTGCTCAGTATTTGTGTGATAATGTAGACTACTGTGCTAAAGGTAAGGTATGGAATCATGCGTGAACTACTAGTCAACATAAAAACAGTTACCACACTTTGGAACGCCTATCGCACCATCAAAGGATCTGGATTGTTTGATGCGTCGTTTTATGCACAAACATATCCTGAAGTACGCAATACCACAATATCACCACTTTGGCACTACGTGTGTGTCGGTGCGTTCAATGGATATAAACCTAACTCAAATTTTGATAGTGCGTGGTATCTTGCAAATCATTCAGATGTCGCTGCGACACGAGTGAACCCGCTCGTTCATTATATTGTTGCGGGACAGTTTGAATTACGTGCCACACACCCTGATCCTGCGCCACATATTGCCACACCTGTGGTTGATTCTTCTCCACCGATTTTTACATCATGGACCATCCGCGACCGCATTGCTCGTATTGTTTCAGGTGCAGTATATAACGAATATCCTGCATACCGACCGCAAGATACGTTTTCTCCACCTGTGTGGTTATTGCCGACAACCACGCCAAAACGATTTCCTGAGCAACACTACCAACAGCTGTTTCGTGATGCGATGCGTCGTTTTGATGACCAGTATGATGCCGTAGAGCTCGACAAGACCTTTGCATTACTCAATGATTTATACTCGCGCGAAATGTTAGTGTATGTGCTCGTTGGTCGGCTACTTGGTGCATCGAAATATCGCTTGCCTATTCATTTTCACATGCGTGGCGTTTGTACCCTCAGGTAATTGCATGTAGTGATAATAGTACCGAACTCACGCGCGGTAGTATCGTATTGAACAAGTTCGATTTGACGCCAATAGGTCATGATATACGCATGCTCTCTGCGCCGATGGGTGTTTTTATTAATTTTGTCCTTGAACAATATAACTACAGTGATATTGTTCATGCAAAACTTGGTGATGTAGTTATCGATGGTGGTGCGTTCCTCGGTGAAACTGCATTATATTTTGCAGAACGTGTTGGTTTGCATGGCAAAGTATATGCATTTGAGTTTATGCCATCGAATGTCGAACTTATTCACCAAAATCTCGCAATGAACCCTCAATATCACACGCGGATTGAGATTGTTGAACGTCCCCTATGGTCTGATTCAACCACGCAACTGACTGCTGATGATCGTGGACCTGGGTCGTCATTGCGTAGTGTCAATGATGCTAGTGAACATACGTTTATGACTATTTCAATTGATGATTTTGTGCGCAATCAGTCAGTGCCGCAAGTGGACTTTATTAAACTTGATATTGAGGGAGCTGAGCTGGCAACCATCGAAGGCGCACGGACTGTTATTATGACCTTTAAACCACAGCTAGCTATTTGTATCTATCATAAAAATAGCGATTTTTGGCAAATACCGCAATTACTGCATGAAATGGTGCCTGAATATGAGTTCTATGTAGACCATTTTGTACCGTTCCCCAATTGGGAAACGGTACTCTTTGCCCGCGTACGTTCATGAGATCATAATCCGTATGACCTGCCCGAGTGCCTGTAACCCGGGGTGATCAACCGTGCTGGAGTGCTCAGCCATCTCCTGCACAAAACACGCGCAGATATACTGCTGCCCAGCTGGGCTCGTTACAATCGCACAATCGTTGCGCAAATCATCGTCAGATCCGGTTTTGCCGGCATAAACCCAGCCGCCAGGTAATCCACGTGGGAACCCGACACGATCCTGCTGTTTGGCTAATGTCTCTTGCAAAAAACGGCTCGTCTCGGTGTTGCCAATCTGACCAGTGGCAATCCGCGTCAACACATGTACCACATCTCGGGCAGTAGTGACCCCGAGCCCCCATGGCAAGCACTCCGGCGTGTTCGGCGCAAACACCTTGCGATTAAGCCGCGTATTGGGCATGCCGAGTTCTTGAATGCGTTGATTTATTTGGTTGATTCCCAGCAAATCAATCAACATATTGGTTGCCGTATTGTCAGAAATAATCGTCATAAGCACGGCCACATCGCGCAACGTTGGATGCAATCCATCGTCCATGACCTTGAGGATTCCCATGCCTGGGCTGCGCGAGCCGGTTAGAGGCAGGCGTTGGTCCCAGTTGAGCTGGCCTGACTCAACGAGCAGGGCGGTGTGGATCAAGATGGGGAGTTTGATGATACTAGCGGTTTTGACGGGGCGGTCGGCGTGATAGGCAACAGCAGGCTCGTCATTGAGGGGCTGCCACAACACCGAGATCTGGGCGTGGAACTGGCCCTCGAGACTCCGGATGGTGGGCATAGGTTTGTCCTTTGGGTAGAACAGCGGGGCGCATGTTTATGCGCCCCGCTGTTATCGCAATTAGTACGAACGTGCAAAGACAACCATTTTGGTGGCTGATTTGCCGGTATAGACACAGGTACCGGTGCCACCGGGCTGATCGAGTGGGATACAGCGAATCGTGGCGCGCGTTTCTTCTTTGATGCGCTTCTCATCGTCGCCGTCACCTGCCCACCAACAATAGGCAAAACCGGTTTCGATTGCCTCTTTGAGCTCAGCATAGGTTGATACGCTCCGCGTGTGTGACTCTTTGAACGCTACGGCGCGTTGGTACAACGCAGCTTGAATCTCTTCGAGCAGGGCCACGATGCGCTCGGTGAGGCCTTCTTGTGGCACAAAACTCTTGCCCTCGCGGCCGGGGACATCGCGGCGCGCCATGGCGACAGAGCCCTTCTCGACGTCTTTGGGTCCGACCTCGATGCGTACGGGTACGCCTTTGACCTCCCACTCGTTGAACTTAAAGCCCGGTGAGAGGTGGTCGCGCGTGTCGATCTTGAAGCGAATTTTGCCCTTCCACTCCGCAGTAATGCGGGCTACGGCCTCCATGACGACGGCTTTTTCGGCATCGTTCTTATAAATCGGCACAACCACCGTTTGAATGGGGGCGAGGCGTGGTGGAATCACCAAGCCGTCGTCGTCGCTATGGGCCATGATAAGGGCACCGATGAGACGTGTGCTCACGCCCCAACTACTGGTCCAAGCGGTTTGGACGGTGTTGCTCTGGTCGGTGAACTGAATCTCAAAAGCTTTGGCGAAATTCTGACCGAGGTTATGTGATGTGCCGGCCTGCAAGGCGCGGCCATCTTGCATCATGGCCTCGATACAGTAGGTGCGCAGGGCACCGGGGAACTTTTCGCTGTCGGTTTTGAGGCCGCGGAAGACCGGAAGTGCCATTTCTTTTTCGACAAAGTCGGCATAGACGTCATTGAGAATCATCAACGTCTCTTCTTCGGCCTCTTGTTCGGTGGCATGCACGGTGTGCCCCTCTTGCCAGAGGAACTCAGCGGTGCGTAAAAACGGCCGTGTGCGCATCTCCCAACGCATCACGTTGGCCCACTGATTGATGAGAATCGGCAAATCACGGTATGAGCGCACCCACTTCGCATAAAAGTATCCGATGATGGTCTCTGAGGTGGGGCGGATCACGTACGGCTCGGTGAGCTCTTCGCCACTGGCGTGTGTGACCTCGGCGACCTCAGGCGCAAAGCCCTCGACGTGCTCGGCTTCTTTCATCAAGAAGCTTTTGGGGATGAGCAACGGAAAGTAGGCATTCACGTGCCCGGTCTCTTTGATGCGGGCATCAAGACCTGATTGAATGCCCTCCCAAATGGCGTATCCGGTCGGTTTGAAGACGATACAGCCACGCACAACCTCGGCGTAATCTGCCAAATCGGCCTCGCGGACGATATCAAGATACCACTGTGAATAATCCTTGGAACGGGCGGTAATGCCATCTTTGGCCATGGAATGACGCTCCCATCTCATATCAAAAACATGGTGGTATTGTATCACGCCAACGCGCCACATGGCACACCGACGTCGTAAGGGCGTCCGACAGGGCGCCTGTGGCATACGGCGGACAAGTATCGTAGAGACGACCAACAGGGCGCCCGTGGTACATTACCCGATCTGTGCTTGGAGCGCCTGATGCGCTGCTGTCAGATTGCCGTCAGCGCGAAAGAATGCACTGCCGACGACTACGTCGTCAACGCCGGCTTGCACTACCGTAGCCAACGTATCGAGGGCGATCCCGCCATCAACCTGAATGTGGGCGGATAGGCCGTGTTGGTCGATAAACGCCCGTACTTCGGTGATTTTTTTGGTGGATTGCGGGATGTACTTTTGGCCACCGAACCCGGGATTGACGGTCATCAGGAGCACGGTGTCAATCTGGTCGATGATTTCGTAGATGCTACTCAGGGGTGTGGCCGGATTGACGGCCACGCCAACGTGTGCGCCTGTGGCTTTGATGAGCTGGATGGTGCGATGCAGGTGGGGCGAGGCCTCGACGTGGATGCTGATTTGATTGGCGCCGGCGCGAGCGAAGCTTTCGACATAACGCTCTGGCTCAACAATCATCAAATGACAATCGAGGTATGCATCGGCCCCCAAGTGTGCCCGTAAGGCACTGACCATGGGCATGCCCATGGTGATATTAGGGACAAAGCGCCCGTCCATGACATCAATGTGGAGCCGGTCGCCACCAGCAGCAAGTGCTCCGGCTGCATCGTGCCCCATGGTGGCAAAGTTTGCCGCCAAGAGTGAGGGGCTGACGCGAATAGTGCGGTTACGAACATAGAGCATGATCACACCTTTGTGCTTTGTGCGGTTATGGGGAGCATGCGGGTACGTGACTGTTCGCGCATGAATTGCGACACATACCAGGGGCCACAGCCACCTTTGCCACTCGCCCCACTTGCTTTCCACCCACAAAATGATTGTACTCCAGGCCAGGCACCAGTTGTGGCGCCGGTCGGGCGATTTACGTAGAGCACACCTGCTTCGGCTTCATGGAAAAAGCGTTGAATGTCTGTTTCATCTTGTGAGAAGCACCCCGCAGTAAGGCCGAAATCACTGAAATTCAACGTCGCAATTGCGTCATCGAGTGATGAAACGGTGGTAATCCCGGCAAATGGGATGAACAATTCGTGTTGCATGAGCTCGTGAGCGGCGGGGAGTTCGGCGAACATGGGCATGACATAATGGCCGATTGGCAGGTCTCCATCTGTGCGTGTGTGGGTATAAACGAGACGGCCACCAGCGGTATTGGCCAGGGCACGGGCACGTTCGGCGCGTTGGACCGCGGCCGCATTAATGACCGGACCAAGATTACAGGTAAGTCGAGTTGGCTCACTGACTATCCACGTCTGCGCAATCTCGGTGAGTTTGCGCATAAATGGCTCTTTGATGTCACGATGGACGATGATGCGCGATAGCGCACTGCATTTTTGGCCGGAGAGACCAAAGACTGATTTGACACAGCCGAGGGCGGCTTCGTCAAGATTGGCACTTGGCATGATGATGGCGCCATTTTTGCCACCGAGCTCCATCAAGCATGGTTTACTCCAGCGACCACTCTGGCACGCGCGTTGAATCTCCATGCCGGTGGCAACACTGCCGGTGAATGCGACACCGGCAGTGTTGGGGTGATTGACGAGTGCACGGCCAATTACACTGCCTTTGCCGTGACAAATTTGGAAGACATGTTCGGGCATACCACTATCGCGCATGATATCGGCTAATAGTTGGCCCGTCCACGGTGTCTCTTCACTCGGTTTAAAGACGACCGTGTTCCCTGCAAGCAGTGCTGCGCTCGACATACCCGTGGCCAACGCCATAGGAAAGTTGAAGGGTGCGATGACAACAAACACGCCGTAGGGGCGCATCCAGCTCCCCGTTTGTTCACCAGGGAGCAGGCTACCGAGTGGACGATGGTAGCCGTCAGTTGCACTGAGCTCATCCGCGTAATAGTCAATTAAATCGGCAGCTTCAGCCACATCACCGAGCGACTCTGCGCGATTTTTCCCACTTTCGAGGGTCACAGCGGCTGCGAGCGCCATGATGTGCGTCCGAATACGCTCGGCGACGCGCCGCATATATGCGACGCGCGATTGCCAGGGCAATCTAGCCCATTGATGTTGCGCGGTACGTGCGTGCATCATCACTGTGTCGAGTTCGTTGAGTGGGAATTCGGCGAAGGTGTGCAGTTCTTCTTCGAGATGGGCTGGATTCGTCGATGCAAACGTGCTCGACGATGTGTGGATCGGGTGATAGCCGATCTGCGCAGGATAGTGGTGTCCGAGATGTGCACGATGCTGTGCGACTGCCTGATCAAATGCCTGATTCATGGCAGCAACTTCTGCGGGAGAATTGGGCGTGGTATACGTGATGCGGATGCTCATAGAAGCTCCTTTCTACGGAAAAACCAGTTGACATAGCATGGCAATACCTTGACCGCCGCCCACGCACAAGCTGGCAATACCAAGTTGATTGCGTTGTCCGGCAGCGTTCATGCGCGCATGGAGCGTCATGAGCAGGCGTAATCCACTGGCTCCCAGCGGATGCCCAATAGCAATTGCCCCACCCCAGGTATTGACGATGGCCGGTGGAATGGAGAGTTCTTCTATACAGGCTAGTACTTGAATGGCGAATGCTTCGTTGAGCTCGACCGCAGCAATGTCGCGCATGCTGATATCGTTGCGCGCCAAGAGCGCCTTGATGGCAGGCACAGGGCCCATACCCATCACATCGGGCGCCACGTGTGCGGTGGTGATATCAAGAATCCGTAGAAAGCTAGGAATCGCCAGGGTACGTGCCGTGGATTCATTTGTGACGAGCGCCATACTCGCGCCATCGCTCATCGGTGAGCTCGTTGCGGCAGTGACAACGCCATCGTCGCGGAACGCAGGTGCAAGTGCGGCCATTTTGTCGTGATTGACGGGATAGCGGACTGACTCATCGTGAGTAAGGGAGGGTGGACAAATGACGTGATTGGCGTACCAGCCGTGTTGCCAGGCCTGATGTGCGTTGGTATGGCTGGTGGCCGCAAACGCTTCTTGCATGGTGCGACTGAGATGGGGGTAGCGGTGTGCCACCCGTTCGGCAGTTTCGCCCATGGTGATATAGGTATCAATGGCAGTGTCACATATGCGTGCTGATTCCGAAAAATTCGCACCACGGCGCGGTACACGTGACATGGACTCGACGCCAGCCACCACCCATGCGGGTGCACGACCACTGGAGACCGCGCTTGCCGCGATGGCAGCGGCTTCAAGGGCAGATCCACACAGGCGATTGACGGTCATGGCGGGGATGGCGAGACCGGCGCCAAGCGCCACTGTTCGCGCCACGTTGTAGCCTTGCTCGCCTTCGGGATAGGCACATCCAACCACCATATCGTGTGGTGTGTGCATGCTCTGCCAATACGCAGGATGGCGGTGTTGATGTGCGTTCATCAGTTCGACAAGTAAATCATCGGGGCGGGTATCTTTGAGTGCACCACGATGTGCTACCGCGAAGGCACTTCGGAGCTCGCCCCAGATGACCGCTTGTGTGTCTGGGTCGCGTAGTGCGCGCGGCTGAGTGGCTTGACGCATGGTATTAATCCTCTCGTACAAGGAGATCAATGGGGATGTTGAGGTCAGCAAGTGTCACGCCGGGAGCAAGTTGTTTGATGCGAAAACGCCCATCACCTGGCACAAAAATGCCCATATCGGTTACGACGGTATGGACGCAGTGCATGCCGGTCAGCGGCAGCGTACATCGCGCCTTGAGTTTGGCATCACCGGATTTAGTGAAATGTGTCATGACCACGACAACGTGTCGTGCGCCGTGTACGAGATCCATGGCCCCACCCATGCCGGTGATTTTTTGGCCGGGTACAATCCAGTTGGCCAGACTGCCATCAGCATCGACTTCCATGCCACCCAAAATGCAAAAATCAATGTGTCCACCACGAATCATGCCAAAACTCAGGGCACTGTCAAAGAAGCTTGCACCTGCCCGAATGCTAATCGTCTCTTTGCCGGCGTTAATCAGGGTTGCAGAGGCCGTGTCTGGGGTAGGGCGTCCAGCCACACCAAGCACACCATTCTCGGATTGAATGAAGATGTCGAGGGGCTCCTCATCCGGCAACAACCGTTGACGTTGGTCCAACACATCGAGGATGGCTGTGGGCAAGCCAATACCGAGATTCACACTGCATCCAGGATGAAACATGTCGATGATGTGGCTGAGCATCTCTTCTTTGTTCCAGGGAGTCATCATGGTGTTATCCCCTGCACTTTGAGAATTTCAATCTCGTTCCGGTAATGACTGCCCTGGTAGATGCGTTGCACAAAAATCCCTGGTAGATGCACATCTTCGGCAGGAATGGCGCCGAGTGGGACTAATTCTTCGACCTCGACGATGGTGGTGCGGGCGGCCATTGCCATGAGTGGCGAGAAGTTTCGCGCTGCCTCTTGGAACCACACGTTGCCGTAGGTGTCGCCACGTTGGGCCTTGATGATGGCAACATCTGCTTCGAGTGGCAACTCGAGGACACACGGTTTATCGAACATGCGCACTTCTTTGCCTTCGGCGACCACAGTGCCCACACCGGTAGGCGTGTAGAAGGCACGAATGCCGAGCCCAGCTGCGCGAATGCGCTCGCTAAACGTCCCTTGAGGTACGAGTTCGACGGTGATTTCACCCTGTAAGATTTGCTGTTCGAGATCCGGGTTACCGCCGACATAGGTACAGATAGCATGTCGTATTTGTCGGCGTTGCAAGAGTTTGGCTAGTCCGCGACCCGAATTGCCGACATTGTTCGAGATGACGGTGAGATTATCAATGGGCATGGTTGCAAGCGCATCAATACTGTTTTCGGGGATACCACACAAGCCAAATCCACCACTCATCAGGCGTATTCCCGAGGTCAAATCGGCGAGTGCGGCAGTGGCTGACGAATAGACTTTGCTTGGAGCGCGCCGTGGTGTTGCGTGTTGCATCTACAGATCCTCATCCAAAAGCGTCGTGAAGCGACGCATGATATTGTCACATTCACCAACGGTGATGGTCAGCGGTGGTGCTAATACGACGGTGTGGCCTTTGATGGCGAGATGGACACCGTGGCGAATTCCATCCTCCCAGGTAATCGGTGCAGGTGGGATGAGGTCAATGGCTGCCATCATACCAATGTGACGTGTTTGGTGCACGCGTGGATGGGTGTTGAGGGTGGCAATCGCAGCGCCAAAGTAGTGACTGATCTGGGTCAGGTGGTGTTGAAATGTGGTATTTGTCAGGATGTCAAGCACCGCATCACATGCTGCCAATCCGAGCGGATGTGCATAGGCAGTGAGCCCTGCGGAGAGCACGCGTGTGTCATACCAGGCGGCGACGTGTTCACTCACCCATACTGCACCAAAGGGAATGTATCCGCCACTTATTGCTTTGGCCATGCAAATAAAATCAGGACGCACGTCGTAGTGGTGAATGCCAAACATGGCACCCGTCCGACCGAATCCACAACTGACCTCGTCAACAATCAGCAATATGCCGAATTCTTTGCACATCGCAGCAATGCGTTGCCACCAGCCATGGGGTGGAATGATGACGCCGTTCATCCCGGAGATGGTTTCAAGACAGATGGCGGCAATCGTGTGTGGGTCGGCGGCCATGATGATGTCGCGCGTGGCGGTGCAATCAGGGTCGTCAGCAGGTTCGGGGATGCGGATGGTCTCCGATTGTACGCCGAAATGATCTTGACCGCGCCAGTCGCCGGTCACTGACATGGCGCCCATGCTCGCACCGTGATAGCTCCGACTGCGTGCCACGACGCGTGTCCGACCGGTGACTTGCCGGGCCATCTTGAGCGCATTCTCGATAGCTTCGGCACCTGATACAGTATAGAAGATGCGCCCTGGACCACATCCGACTAGCTCACAAAGACGCTGGCTGACGCGATGTTTGAGCGGATGGTCGTGTTTGGGGTAGGCCACAGGCATCACGCTGAGCTGATGCTGTATGGCATGGATAATCGGCGTTGCACTGTACCCAAACGATGCTTGGAAGTTGCACGATATGGCGTCAATCAGCGTGGCACCATTGGCAAGTGAAATCATGTGACCTTCGCCGCCGGTGATGTCAAGGGCTGGTGTCTGTTGATGTGCCCATGTGCGAAAAAATTGCATTTGCACCCTCGTGTCATGCTGATGTGGTTGTGTGATTGTGTGGTCGTCGCAGACGATGCTGGGGTTTCCGAGTACGCATCGAGTCACCGCCATTATAGTATGAATTAGCGATACGAACGATGCACACGACCCATCGCTGTGCACCATCACAGCAATGGGTCGTGCTCACAAACGGCGTGTGCGGACCGAGTTATTGCGTCACTGGTGTGATGCGGAGTGTGTACGCAGCGGCATCACCGAGGTTGTTGGGTAATTGCACCGCAATGCCGTCGCCGACGCGCTCCCATGCAAGTGCACCATCATGACCGAGGAGTGTGATGATGCTCTGATCACGAATAGGCATATCGGGGATGACGGTACGCCCTGCTGGGACGCCGAGCAAGGTGGCATACAGTGTGTGATCACGTTGCGTAAAGCGGATGCTGATGCCGGTATCGCTGGTGCCCTCAGCATGCGTCCATGGTGTGCTTCCGTAGATGGCTTCACCGTTGACATCCAACCATGCACCGAGGGCGAGGAGTCGTTCGGCTTGTTCGGCCGGGATAGACCCATCGCCACGTGGCCCAACGTTAATCAGCAAATTGCCGTTTTTGCTGACAATGTCGACGAACGAACGAATCAGCTCAACCGGCGACAGCATGTCTTTGACTGACTCGTTCCGGTTGTAACCGAACGAAAAGCCGAGCCCACGACACGATTCCCACTTATCCGGTTGAATCGTATCAAAGACGGCATATTCGGGAGTGCGGTAGTCGGAATGGGCCGGTTTGGGCAACATGCCCTGACTAATCTGGGCGATTTGATCGGGACCTGCCTGCGTAAAGCGATCGTTGATGACGCCCTCAGGGACGGTGTTGTAGTAATCGGCGAAGAGTGCACCGAGATTGGATCCTACCGGATAGCCGATGTCGTTCCACATACACGCAGGGCGATAACGGTTGGTTAGTTCGCGCCAGTGTGCATCGGCGTATTTGACGTATTCTGGGCTTTGGGGCACAGCCACAAACAAATCGCTGATGTCGGCGATGACATGTTCATTGAACGTCCAATCAAGCCCGCCTGAGTAGTACAGCCCCATGGTTAATCCCTTGGTGCGTACTGCATCCGTCAAATCACCGACGAGGTCGCGCGTGGCGTGATAGTTGGGGATGAACGGATTGGGTTGCTCACTCGGCCACAGTAAGAATCCATCATGATGCTTGGTTGTGAGTACCACGTATTTGGCGCCGGCCTTGGCAAACAAATCCGCCCACTCCGCAGGATTCCAAGTGGCGAGCGCCGCATTAAAATCGTGGGCGAAGTCGGCATACGCCTTGTCGTCGAAGTGCTCGTTGTGGTACTCGGCAGTAACACTCCCTGGGACGCGTAACGAGTTCATGTACCACTCTGCATACGGGTTGCGTTGGAACCATGCGCTCCACCCGTGCTCGGCAATCACATCGTGTAATGGCCCGGTGGTTGGTGCCCATCCAGGAACCGAATAAAGCCCCCAGTGAATGAAAATACCCAACTTCGCATTGTGGAACCACTGTGGTACCTGATGCTGTTGTACGGCCTGAATCGTCGGATCAAACTTCATCGTCGTAAACTCCTTGTGTGGCATGTATCTAGGCTATTTCAAGAACCACAATCGCGCCATAGGTGATTGTGGGGATGGTGACGTGCCATGCGCCCGTACTCCCCGTGAGTGCGAGTGCCTCACCGCTCGGCGCAAGATAGGCGCGCCGTATGGGCTCGTGGAGTCCCACAGTCACGCTGATGGTGTGCAGTGGAATCGGGTCTTCGAGGTATTCCATATGTGGCGTGGCTCGGCGATTCGGTGAAAAATTCACCACATGTACCATGTACCGTGCCGGATGCGCAGCATCTGCCGCCTGGTAGGTCAGACTGATCTCACTGCTCAGTGGCGCATTGCTCCGCACAAGACGTTGTGGCAATAACGTCTGCAACACCTGACGCATCACCTCACGGTAGACCCAATAACCACATTTGAAGTAACTACTAAACACGGGGAACGCAAATGCTGCCATGTGCTGATTGGCCGTTATTGCCGTGTATTCACTCACACGGTCAAACGGTGATTGTGCATGACTCGTGTAGTGTTGCGCATTTCGCTGAAAGAGTGGCTCGCCCACACGTGCCAAGGCGTGCCCACCTCGCCATTGTGCCGTGCCGTAGTACAAGGCATATTCATAGGCCGGAATATCAACAAAATGCGCTTGATCAAGACAAAGAAACGCCGGTGCGAATGGCGACTCGCCGGCGTATGTGATGCCTAATCCATCGTACCAACACTGATCGTGCGCACTGCGCAAGGCATGATGACTTGCCACCACCACACCCCCGTTGGCCATGTATTGCTTGAGTTGATGTGCTAATGCCGGCTCAACGGTCAGCCCGTCGGGCAAGATAACCATGCGGTACCGATTGAGCGTCTCGCCGCCCTCGATGATGTCAAACTGCACCTGCAGTTCGGTGAGGAGTTTGACCGCTCCGTAGACGGCTCCTTCGCGCTCATTGCGGCCATCACCAATCACCATCCGATCGCCGATGTCGGTGAGTGCAGTGTCGCTTACCACAATTGCCGCCTCGGTCACTGGGGCTGCGCGCTGCAACCAGGGCTCTATTGCCTTGATATAGCCGTACCCAATACTAATTGTTTGGTAGACGGCCGGGTCAAGCCGTCCATGTGGAGGTGCTTGATCGCCAATTGATATTTGTGCGCCATGCGCCACAATCCCTGGGAGCTCGCTGAGGAGCTGATTCGGGTGCTTGAGTCCACCAAAGTCTGCCCACGAACGATGGAACCGCCCAGTCATGCCGACCACACTCTGCCCAAACGTACGCGCATAGCGCACATTGGTCGGGTAGTAGAGGTAGCCCCAGCCACCTGTTGGCAGTGCTTCAATGTCCACGTTATCGAGCCCCACGATGCGCTCACCAAGGCCAATACACGTCTGATTGTTCTGGTCTACCTGGTAATCTGGGCGTATGCGGTGGGCCAGCTCGTGGCATCGGCGCATGAATGAGGTGAGGAGCTGTTGTTTGTGCTGTCGTTGGTTGGTGACATCAAGTGGATCGAGTCCTGCCGCATGGAAGTGCGCCAAGCAACGCGGACAGAAGCATTCGCCACCAATCGGGAACGGCATGTCGTACCAGGGCCCGTCAAGGTCGTATTTGGTCAAAAACTCGTGCGTGTGGGTGAGTACCTGTTGCACAAAGTCCTCATTACTCAGACAGAGGGCTGTCCAGCTAGGTGTTTCGTTGAATTTGGGCAAATAGGTCGTGCGGTCGCGCTTCCAAACCAACCATTCAGGATGGCGTTCGGCCAGATAGTTATCCCAGGTAACGCAGTAGTAGGCGTATACCTTGATGTTCCGTGCACGACACGCGGCGATTTGGGCGCCCATTAAATCAAAGTCAAGCCCTGGGTGCAAGGGACCACTGGCGGTCGGATAGTAGAAGTACCCGTGCATGTCCTTGGCGAAGACGACAATCGCATCTACGTTGCCGGCCAGCAACGTGTCGCCGAACTCGTCCGCATCAAAGCGGTCGCCAATACGTGGAACATGCTGAGAATTATGAAAGTCGAGGTGAATTTTGCGAAAACGGCGTGGCGGCTGATTCAAAAAGGCCGGGTCAATCCATGGGTGTTGCATGACCGACTCCTTTGTCGTAGTCGAGTTATGTGTGGAGAATGCGTTGACACTCGTTGGCCGCATCATTGAGTGCCTGGCGTACGGATTTTTGTCCGCTGACAGCGGCCCAGGTCATCCGACTAAAGACTTCATTGAGGGCCGGATATTCGGGGAGTGCGGGGAGTGTGTCAATACCCGTGTGCACCTGTTCCATGACTTCGTAGTATTGGAATTGCGCCTGGATTTCTGGATCGTTCCAGGTCGATTTACGCACACCACTCCCGCCGGAGATGGAGGTGATTTTGTCCATGGCAGGAGAGGCCGTCTCGCGCAGGAATGCATAGGCGAGGTCGGGGTGTTTGCTGCCCGCACATATGCCGAGCACCCAGTAGACGTTGAGACTGGCATGACGCCCACTTACGTTATCGCCGCGTGGGATGGTCGTGCAGCGCGTTTTGTTGATGATTTTGCTGGGTGGGAGCTGTGCCACCGACATAAAGCCGGCCCAGTTGAGCATCATGGCGCCCTCACCTGCGGCATAGGCAACTCCGGCTGCTACGCTGTCATACGTGCAGGCCTTGGGTGAGGTGATTGCCATGCTGGTCAACGAGTCGACATAAAATTGCAGGGCATCCACGCCAATTTCATTGTTGAAGGCTGGATTCAACTGTGCATCAAAGAGCGTGCCACCGCGACTCCAGAGATGAATGAAAAAGTCGTAGACGTTGTTGTGCCCATCATTCAGTCCGGCGATGACTGCGCCATACAGCCCATGGTCTGGTCGTGTGAAAAACTGCGCCACCTCGTGGAACTCGTTCCATGTCTGAGGCACCCGCAATGGCCGACCGTAGCGCTGACTGAACAGCTGTTGTTCTGCTGGATTCTCAAATAAATCGGCGCGGTAGTGGAACATCTCGGGGCCGTCGTGATACGGCAAGCCGTAGATGCTCCCATCGTGGTCACGTTGGAGTTGCAACAACGAGTCACTCCAGCCATGCGGCCAATCAGCCGGTGGGTGTGCGTGTACGTAGTGATTGAGCGCGCGCAATCCGTTGCGACGCTGTAAATCGGGTAACCAGTCGGTCAAGACGAGCATGATGTCGTAGTCGCCACTGTGTACACCGCCATGTTCAACCATCTCGGCGTATAACTCCTCGGGGCCGGCATGGCTACTGACAAACGTTACATCCGGATGGAGTTGTTGAAAGTGTGCCATTTGGGCGTTGAGGGCGCGCTCAAAGCCGTCAAACGATCGGTATTTGATTGAAAGTGTCGTCATGATGATCTCTCCACAGCGTAGGATTAACAACGTGCCAGACTAGCGACCGCCCATACCCGTCAACGAGACACCTTGGACAAATAATTTTTGTGAGAAGAAGAAGACGAGCAACACGGGAATTAGCGTGATAATTGATACCGCCATCAACAAGTTGAATTGCGTGAAATTCTGGCCGCGGAATAAGTTCAATCCGAGTGCGAGTGTATAAAGCTCGGTTGAGCGCAGGTAGATGAGCGGATCGAGCAAATTACTCCAGTTGCCGATGAAGGCAAAGATGGCCACGCTAGCCAACGCGGGTTGCGACAATGGGATAATGACCTGGGTCAAGATTTGCCAGTTGTTGGCGCCATCAATACGGGCAGCATTATCCAAATCGAGTGGAATGCCCATAAAAAATTGGCGCAACAAGAAGATAAAGAAGGCATAGCCGAACCATGCCGGCAAGACGAGTGGCCAGAGCGTGTTGGTCATGCCAAACCAGCTGAACATCAAGAAGCGCGGGATAATCGTTACCTCACGCGGAATCATCAAGGTGGCCAAGAGCAACAAAAAGAGAATGTCGCGCCCACGACCTTTGAGCCGTGCAAAGCCGTATGCAACCAATGAACATGAAATCAGATTGCCGATCACGTTTGAAAATGTGACGATTAATGAGTTGTTCAAAAACGTGTCAAATGGGAGGACATTCCACCCTTTGATGTAGTTTTGCCACTCAAAACTATTTGGGAAGAAGCTTGGTGGGTAGGTAAAGACATCTTGTGACTGCTTAAGCGATGTTGAGACCATCCACATGAACGGCAAGACGAAACTAATTGATAGCGTGATAAGCAGGAAGTAGATAATTACCTTCCACAGAATTGCTCGATTGCGCAGTCCGAGCAATGATTTTTGTAGACGAACCGCTGATGATGTGCTCATAATGGTGCACCTTTGTTGGTTATTGCTTTACATCGCCTTCGTAGTAGACCCAGTATCGTGCCACAGTGAACTGAATGACAGTAATGATGATGATGACGACGAGGAGCACCCAGGCGAGTGCTGATGCATATCCCATTTGGAAGTTAATAAATGCGGTGCGGTAGATGTATAAACCATAGACGAGTGTGGCATTCGCAGGTCCGCCATTGGTCATGATGTAGACCAACACGAATCCTTGAATTGACGCAATAAAGCCAACGATTAGGTTGTACAAGATGACCGGTGACATCATGGGAACTGTCACGTTCCAGAATTTTTGGAAGGTGTCTGCACCGTCAATTTCTGCGGCTTCATATAAATGAATGGGTACACTCTGGAGCCCTGCAAGATAGATGACCATGGCTCCACCAGCGCTCCACAGACTCATCAAAATCAGTGAAGGCATCGCCCACTCTGGTTGGACCAACCAGCCTGGACCCTTGATGCCGAAGAACGCCAAGAACGAGTTGATGAGGCCGAAATCTTGGTGGAGAATCATAATCCACAAGATGGCCACAGCAATACCACTGACCACCGATGGGAGATAAAAGATGGTACGGAACAACGCCATACCCTTGACATCTTGATTGAGCAGAAGTGCGAGCAAGAACGATACAATGGTGCCGAGACCAACACTGCCAAGTCCATAGTAGAGCGAGTTCCCCATCGCTTTGTAGAACAACGAGTCGTTGATCAGTTTGGTGTAGTTTTCTACACCGGTAAACGACGGTGTACTGAGTGCAGACCAGTTCGTAAAGCTAATCGCAAAAGATGCGAATATGGCTCCTGCATCAAAGAGCAAGAATCCAATAATCCACGGTGAAATGAACAGATAAAACGCGAGCTCTTCTTTTCGCGCCATGCCGCCCAGTTTCGGTCGTGTGGTTTTTGGGGGCGTCGGAGTGGTAATGGCCATGGCACTTCCTCTCTAGACCAGTTGGGGGGAAATGTGGTGTGTATAACCATGGGGGTAGTGAAGCGTCTGTTGGGTGTGTAACACCCAACAGACGCTCGTCCACAGACTAACCGCGATTTTCGGCAATAATTGGATCCACCGCTGCAAAGACCTCATCAAGCGCCTCTTTGACGCTCTTCTGCCCAGCAACCACCAAGTCCCAAATCGGACCAGCTGCTTGCGTCACACGCGGGCCAGTCGGCTGATCGATGATGTCGTGGGTACCGATCCCCTTACTCATCGCTTCTTCGACGTTCTTGGCTCCTGGTGGGGCAAATTCTGATCCGAGGTAGGCGGGCCATGCCGAGAGGCGTGACGGGCTACCTCGACCGGTGCTGGCCCACATGTAGGTCTGACCGGCGGTGGAGAGGTACTCGTTCATGTAGATCCACGCAGCATCAACATTCTTGCTGTCGCGGGTAATCATGTACGCACTACCGGCCGAGAAGGTGCTGTGTGCCTTAGGACCCTTTGGCCACTTGGCGATGTCCCAATTAAACTTCGAACCAGCGGCAATTGGCGGTGTTGCCCATGAACCCTGCAGGGTCATGGCAATCTTGCCGAACTGGAAGGCCGGCCAAGCCACGTTCTGTAAGTCAGCAGGGCTTGGTACTGCACCCTTGGTGCGTAACTCCTCCCACCACTCCATGGCAGTTACGGCCTCTGGTGTATTAATCAGACACTGATCCTCTTTGGGCTCGCTCAGGTATTGTGCCCCAAACGGGAAGAGGTAGTTCGGCGCCATCAACGAATCGCCTGGGCTGGGCAACTCACCAAGACCGAAGATCTTGTTGGGGCCTTCGCCGGAGGTCAGCTTGATGGCCACCTGCTTCAACTTTTCGAGGTCCCACGTGTCATCGGGGTAGGCCTCGCCTGCTGCATCAAAGATATCTTTGTTGTAGTACAGGTTGCCCGGACCCTCATCGTACGGGATACCCCAAAGTTTGCCGTCGTACTGGTACGATACCAATGATGGCTTGGTGAAGTCATCAAAGTTGAAGTCGGCTTCTTTGGCGATGTAATCATCGAGGGCGATGTACATGCCACTGCGAATGGTCTCTTGGGCCCATGAGAACTGCGTGTAGAGCAGGTCGGGCAACGCATTACCGGCAGCAGCTGCCGTGTACTTCTGACGGAACTCACCCCATGGTGTGTTCTCCGCCTTGACGACGATGTTTGGATGGCGCTCCATGAAGAGTTTGTCGAACTGGAGTTGGCGTTCGAAGAATACCGCATCCCATGTGTGTCCGACGCTGATTTCAACCTTTGAACCTGGATCCGCAACAGCACTTTTGGGCCAATTCCCACTGTTCCCCGAGTTGATGTCAAAGATGCTCTCTTTGGCTGGTTCTGCAGCTGGTTCTGCGGCGGGCTCGGCAGCTGGTTCTGATGATCCACAGGCGGCCAGCAGCATACCCATGCTTGCGGCCCCCAAGCCCAACTGCAACCCGATGCGCAATACGTCGCGGCGACTGTATCCACGGCGACGTAGTTCGCGTGCCAACTCTTCTTCGTGTCTAGCCATGTGTCAACTCCTTTGTGACGAAAAACAATCTGCTTTGTAGTGTGCTACTCCGCCTTGAGTAGCAGTACCCCATCATGATGTTTGTGGCGTAGGCAAAGACCGGAAACAGAACGTTAATTGCGGCTGGTCCTCCTTTGATCTACAAATCAGCAGGGCAGACACTCCGCCCAGTGTGCGCTGATAGATACGAACCATGTACGAGTTGCAAGGTGCCAATGTTATCGGCAGCACTGGTGATTGGTGGCTGATGTGTGTTGATGGCATGCATCAGCGATGCCATCGGACCAATGAATGCATCAGGAATCCACAGACCCTCGAGTGGAATTGATGTGAGTGGTTCACCGTGGGCAGCATACTCGAGCGTGTCTGGTCGACCATGCGGGTAGTTGTATAACAATCCAATGGTGCCCTTGATGATACCCTTAGTCCCCAAAAATCGATATGTGGCGTAGACGTCCTGCGAATCGTCGTGATGATTCACCATCACCACAACGTGCAGATTATCCGCATAATCGAGGATGGTCACCGTCTTGGTCTCCGCACGTTCGAGTTGACCGGGGTACTGTGTGTGACGACTCGTAATCAGTGACGGATTACCGAACAAGTGCCGAATGCTATCAAGGTAATGAATGCTGTGATACATCACATCGAGATGTGCTGAGTCACGTAACCACGGCCACATATGCCACGGCGTCGATGTGGACACCTGAATTTGTGCGTCCGTCGGTGTCCCAATATATCCACGCCGGATAAGGTCATAACTTGCGGCAATCCCCGCACTCCACCGCATCTGCTGGTTGACGGCTACATGGCGTTGGGCAGTTTGCCCGGCATCAACGATGGCTCGTGCGTCGTCAAGTGTTTCAGCGAGCGGCTTTTGGCAGAGCAGATGTTTGCCTGCATGCAGGAGTCGTGTGGCAACAGCCCGTTGCTCCCAGGCTGGTATTGCAATATCAACGATTTCGACGCGCGCATCGCTCATGAGTTCATCAAGTGATTGATACACGGTGTCAATGCCGTGTGAGTGTGCAGTGGCGCGCGCACTGTCGTGATTGAGATCGTAGCACCCGACGATGTTGAGCCCGTGTTGACGATACGCCGGCAAATGGGCGTAGTTCACGATGCCACCACAGCCAACAATTGCGATGCCATGATGATGTGGGGTTGGGAGTGTGATGTTGTAGTGCGGCTGCGGTGTCGTCACTGTTCCCCCCGTTGGTGCTAGGTGCGTGTCACGTCGTTGTGCGCGAATATATATAATCTTGCCGGATGGTTCCTGTGAATGCCCATATTCTAGGGAAAAAATCGTACTTCGTCAACTATTTGTGCCAAATTGACCTGCGAGATTATAAATTATCCCTCTTGGGTGGGGCGTCATGGTCGGCAATGAACCAAATACAGGTGTTCACATGCCAAAACGACCTGTTGGTGTTGATTACATACCTGAAGTTGTTCAACCACTATGCCGACATCACTGCGTTTGGCGTGTGGGCGTTTTTCGGTGATGGTTGCGGTGGTGGTTATCGTATCACCGATGTATACGGGTTTGATAAAGCGCAGGCGATCATACCCGTACGACATTGCCTCCGGGTTAATTACGCCTGCAGTCATACCGACTGCAACACTAAAAATCAATGTGCCGTGCGCCATGCGTTGCCCAAATGGTTGGGTCTTGCACCATTCTGCATCCATGTGATGCGGATAAAAGTCGCCGGTCTGACCTGCATGCGTGACAATGTCACTCTCGGTGATCGTTCGACCGAACGATGTGCGCGTATACCCGATTTCATATTCTTCAAAGTACTGACGATAGAACATGGTGTGTGTCCTCAACTATACTAAACCGAAATCATGATTGATATGCATAGTATCTGCACCGATGGTCGGTGCACCTCGTGATGATGTCAGGAGTTGCCCATCAATGCGAATCGGGCAACGTGTGGTCGCCATGCTCACGCCAGGGGCACGCTCAACGCGTTGCACCATGTTTAATACGGTAAATCCCTCATGACGCAGTAATCGTTGCCAATCAAAAACATCTGCGCACCAATAGTCGGCAGCTTCTAGGCGTGTCAACCAATAGGTGGTTGGTTGCGAACGGAGATGATCGGCAAGCACAGCTTTGATGTGGTCACGCTGACTAAACCAGGTATTCGGATCGGTAAATTGCGCAAGAGCCGGACATTCAATCAACGTCGCAAGGGTGGGCAACGAGCCCATGGCAAGCGCCAAAAACCCGTCAGCCGTGGCATAAATACCGTACGGCGCACCAAGATATGCGTGCGCATTGTTCAGCGTGCTCCGCTCAGGTAATTTGCCGCCGTCGTTGAGATGCGTGGTGAGCACTTCAAATTGGAGGTCAAGCACGGATTCGAGTAGACTGACTTCCACATGCGCCCCGACGCCCCGTATACCGCGGCGGACGAGCGCGGCTAATATCCCTTGGGCCAGATGAGCACCAGTCATTAGATCTGCGACTGCAAGCCCAAAGGGGGTTGGTGGTTGATCGGCATTGCCGTTGAGCCACGCTAGCCCGGATAACGATTGAATCAACAGATCTTGGCCTGGCTTGTCTCGCCATGGGCCCTGAGTGCCGTATCCCGTGATTGAACCGTAGATGATGCGCGGATTGATTGCGGTGACGCTGGTGTAGTCAAGGCCAAGTCGCTCAACCACGCCTGGGCGAAAGTTTTGGATGATGACATCCGCTTGGGTGATGAGCTGCTTCACGCGTGCGACGTCATCCGGATGCTTCAAATCTGCCGCATAACTCTCTTTGTTGCGATTAATCGAATGAAATAACGTGCTGTCGCCATCAAGCGCCAGATTGCTGATATAGAGTTGCCGACATAAGTCGCCACCGTGTGGGCGTTCGATTTTGATGACGCGTGCGCCCAAATCGGCCAAACGTAACGCACACGACGGCCCTGCCAAAAATTGACTCATGTCAAGGACCACGAGTCCTGCTAACGGTAACATCTCCTTCATAAATGCTCCATATTGTGCTAGTGGCGGTGGCGTGACTGCACGTACAATTCGTTGATGCGCGTCAGGTACATCACCGGATCTCCACCATGACGCAGAAATTCGTGTACCACTGGGCCGGCTTCATCTTGGAAGTGGAGATACCCGTCGTATCGCGGGCGTAAGTAGGCCTCATCAAGGGTCTGCAGTGTGTTTCGGAAAAAGTCATGTGAGAGTTGATTCGCATATGCTGAGGTCCATGCCCCGCGATGACCTGGTTGTCCACCGCTCGTGACATACAAATGGGTTTGACACTCTGGTGAGGCCACATAGCGTGCGTATGCTACGGCCACATCAAGGTGTGCACAGCGTTGCGAAATCGCCAATCCCGTACCGCCAAGCGTGGATCGTAGGCGTTTGCCGTCACGCCACTGCACCAGATTGCCGAACGTGAGTTGTTTGTCGGCGTAGGATGACCGCGCATAGTTTGAGTAGCCGTAGGCAAACGGACAATAGGCTGCATCACCACGTATCAACGCCTCGTACGTGGCAATGGGATTGCGCGTCAGACAATCTGGATGGCAGGCGTGCACTAACTCGGCAAGATGGGTGAGTGCAGCCACGCCAATCGCCTGACTGACCATTTCGTGTGGACGTTGGAACGGCTCTTCACCAAGCGCATTGCACAGCATGTAGATGTTCATCAGACTATCGATGGGGATGGCGGGCACGGCAACACGCTTTTGCTTGGCCAGGAGCAGTAATTCATCCCACGTTTGTGGCGGATGTGCGAGCAAATC
This sequence comes from Chloroflexota bacterium, assembly GCA_016875555.1. GTDB lineage: Bacteria > Chloroflexota > Chloroflexia > Chloroflexales > Roseiflexaceae > UBA965. The sequence continues at coordinate 30,777 of VGPG01000005.1, forward strand.
TGCGCGCCATGCGCTTACCGGCGTTGCTGCATCAATCGGCAACGCCCAGAGATGCCCGCCGTACCAGTAACTTGGTTCGGAGGCTCCGACGGAGTGTTGTGCTTGATCAGCGAGATACGCCGCATCGAGATGGCTATCGAGCGCTACAAGGACCGGATGATTGGCCGCATAGCCCACAAATGGATGATCAATGACGAGGAGGTCGAAATCGTCGGCAAGCCGCTCAATGGGCTGGTCTGCAAACGCTTGCAACGACCGCTTCTCCCATACAATTTCAACGTGTGGATGTAACTCATGGAAGCGTTGTGCCGTGGCCACCATTGGCACATACCCGCGCGTGTGGTTCCACGCAATCCCGCGTAAGCGAATCGTACTCATCGTTGCTACTCCGTTGTAGGTTGTCTCTATTTCTGCTGGTACCTATGTGTGTGTGCGCATCGTTGATAACCGCTCGCGTAGCCCGGTAGTGGTCTGATGGATGCGATACCTGACCATTAATCCGAGCGAGTCACCATCGCGTTTGCGCACCGCCGCTAACATGGCGCGATTCTCGAATTGTGATTCCTCAAATCGCTCTGGTTGGATGTTCATTTGGAGCAAGCGATACCGATCGCTCTGATCCCATAACTGCTGGATGATACGTATCAGATTCCGCCGTTGTGATGCGTGGTACATCGTAAAATGGAACGCACGCGTCTCACTCAAAAATTGCTCCACCGCATGATTGTGGATGTGCGTTTGAATGTTGGTAATGTGCCCTTCGAGTCGCTGTATCATCACATCGTCTACATGGCGTACCGATAGTTGTGCCGCCTGTTCCTCAAGAACTTCGCGCATGTAGTAAATGTCAATCAGCTCCTCAAGCGTGAAATCCTCAACAAATACCCCACGATGTGGAATGATGTTGACAAGCCCACTCGATTGCAATCGCGCAAGTGCCTCGCGTACGGGGACCAGACTGACGCCAAAGAGTCGCGCGACCTCAGCTTGATCGATGCGGGTGCCAGGCTCAATCTCACCGTTGAGAATTTGATTGCGCAAATGGGCAAGCACGTGGTCAGTAATGGTGAGGGGAGTGTCACTCATGAGTCATCTGTTCCAATAGGTATGATTATTATGATTATTATATAATTTATATAATTTTATTGCTAGTGGCAATTTTGCTGTTTTGTGGAAAAAACGACGCCAACACGCATGCAAGGATATGCTTTATGCCAGAAGTGCCGTACCACATCACTGTGGTACGGCACTTCTGTAGAAAATCGTATGTGTAGTCGTTACTCGGCCTTTTTGACGGCATGGCCGCCAAAGCCCTTGCGCAGGGCAGCAAGGACCTTAGCAGCAAACGAGTGTGGTCGACGTGAATGGAAGCGTTCGAACAGCGATAGCGTGATGACTGGAGCTGGTACATCAAGGTCAATGGCCGCTTGAATCGTCCAACGACCCTCACCGCTATCCTCAACATAGCCCTTCAGCTGTGTGAGTTCGGCATCTTGTTTGAAGGCATCTTCGGCCAATTCGAGGAGCCACGAGCGTACCACACTGCCGTGGTTCCACACCTTTGAGATGGCGTGCATGTCAAGGTTGAAGTCTTTGCGCGCCTGCATAATTTCAAAGCCTTCGGCGTAGGCTTGCATCATGCCATACTCGACACCGTTGTGTACCATCTTGACGAAGTGCCCACTCCCAACCGGGCCACAGTGCAAGTATCCGTCGACGGGTGCCAAGTCAATGAAGGCTTGTTCGAGGCGTTTGACAACCTCGGTCTCACCACCGACCATCAAACAGAAGCCCTTTTCGAGGCCCCAGATTCCACCCGATGTCCCTTGATCGATGTAGTTGATGCCCTGCGCTTTGAGGATGGGAGCACGACGGATATCATCGTTGAAGTTTGAGTTACCACTATCAATGATGGTATCGCCGGGGCTCAAGAGGGGAACAAGGCTGTTGATCATTTGCTCGGTTGTCTCGCCGGCAGGGAGCATGACCCAGATGGCGCGTGGGGCAGGTAGTGCGGCGACCAATGCTGCCAAATCGTATGCACCGACCGCACCGTCTTTTTCGAGTTCTTGAATGGGAGCATGGCTACGATTGTTGACGACGACCCGATGGCCATGACGCAACCAACGTCGTGCCATACCTGCGCCCATGCGTCCAAGACCAATGATTCCGATATCCATAGGTAACTCTCCTTCGTCGGCAAAAGCCACACAAACAACGAACCGGACATCGAATGCATCGATGCCCGGTTGACGTACGGAATGGAGCGGGAGACGAGATTCGAACTCGCGACCTAAACCTTGGCAAGGTTTCGCTCTACCAACTGAGCCACTCCCGCATGCCGTTGCAAGTAATATACCATGCACAAAAGATGTTTGCAAATCGAATTTGGCACATTTTGTGAAATGTGCCAAATTCGTCACATGTTATTTTTGGGTTGCCAATGCTTGTTTGATTCCAGCAATTAAGATTGCTTTGTCCGCATCAGAGAGTTTGGCCTGTGGATGGGTTAACAGGTAGTACGGAGGAGGCATTTCGCCTTCGGTGATTGTCTCGACGGCGTCATCGATGATTTCGTACCCTTCCTCACCCGCCATGGTCGCTGCCACATCCGAAAAGTTGAGTTCATGACGCCCTTCGTCGACGTGATGGACTACCACTCACGATACTGGAGCCACATAACTGTACCACGGCCACTGGTTGTCGTTCGTATGGCAGTCATAGCAGGCAATTTGGGCGATGCGCTCTGCTTGTGGATCTGCAAATACGACAGCGTTGACAACCGGGGGATTTGTACGATGAACGGGGATTACTTGGAGCACACCAAACACAAGAATTGCTCCGACCAAAAGACGCCGCCACATGGAATACCTCCTATGCACTCCTGCAGTGAACCGGTGTATGCACTCACCTGACGTAGAGAGTGTACTGTGGGTTGTGTGAGATTTGGGTGAGAGATGCGATGAAATAATGATAGAATAGTAGTACATTCACCTAAAAGTATGATGTATATGAATGCATTTTTGCTTCCTGATAGTGTAATTGCCGGCAAGTATTCTGACTATCGCGTACTTTCGATGGTTGGCCGCGGTGGTATGGGTGCGGTATATCGCGTCATGCGCGTAGCAGACCATACGGTGTGGGCTCTCAAAGAGATGCGACCTACCGACGATATGCGCCCAGTCGATGATGCCGATCAACGACGATTCTTCCTTCAAGAAGCTGAGCTTTTGAGCGCATTATCCCACCCCAATTTGCCAGCAGTTGCCGAAATATTTGTCCACGATGGTCGACCGTGTATCATCATGGAGTTTGTATCAGGTCAAACGCTCGATGAACGTATTCGCGTGGCAAACGCCCCTCTGGCAGCCGCACAAGTCAGTAGTGTCTGTATACAGGTGGCCCGCGTGTTGCACTATCTGCATACGCGGACGCCGCCGATAATTTATCGCGATATTAAGCCATCAAATATCATGCTTCGTGCTGATCGGCTCATCAAATTAATCGATTTCGGTGTGGCGCGTACCTACAAACGCAGTCAGGCCAAAGATACCGTCGCCATGGGTTCTGCGGGATATGCGCCACCGGAGCAATACGGCAAAGGGCAAACCGACGCGCGTTCTGACGTATATGGGTTGGGTGCCACGCTGTTGCACTTACTCACGAACATGACACCCGTGCCGTTACATCAGCCAGCGGCCGGGTCAATTCGGCGCCTGAACGCAACGGTATCAGCCGAACTTGAGGCAGTGATTATCAAGTCGATGGAGCATGATCCCGACAAGCGATTTAAGACGGCTGAGGCCATGGCTGATGCATTAATTGCCTGTCTAAGTGAACCATATGTGGATCCTACGATTGGCATTACGCCACCTGCGGTCGTACCCGCAGGGCACACGGATGGCGTGGTACATTGTGCAGGATGTGGGCAAGCAAACCGTGGTGATTCACGTTTTTGTATTCGCTGTGGTATGCCACTCGGCGAGGTCAAGCCGCGTTCGGTATTGATGATTGTGGCATCGCCACGTGGTTCGCATCGTGTGCGGCTCAATAAGTTTCCGGCGCGTATCGGTCGTCGTGATCCGGCGCAACGCTTATACCCTGAGATTGATTTGGCGGACTACGACCGCGGCGTGGCCTCGCGCAGTCATGCGATTATTGTCGAACATGATGGCGAGCACATGCTCGAAGATTTGGGTTCGATGAACGGTACTATGCTTAATACCCACAAAATCCCTGCGCATCAGCCACAACGGTTACGACCGGGCGATCGCATTCGTATCGGTGAAGTTGAAATTGAATTCCGTTGGGAGTAGCAGCTATGCAACCTCGCGTACTTATTTTGCGGGCCGCTGGGATTAATCGCGACGAAGATGCCGCACGTGCAGTGACACTCGCGGGTGGTCGCCCAGAGCTCGTCCACATTGGTCGTGTCGTCGAGGGGGCCGTATCGCTTCAGGATTACGCCATGCTCATTGTGCCTGGTGGCTTTTCGTATGGTGATCACCTCGGAGCAGGAGCCATGCTTGCCACCGATTTGGTGCATCGCCTCGGTGATTCTATTCGGCGTTTTGTCGAAGATGGGCGAGCCGTACTCGGCATTTGCAACGGCTTTCAGGTGTTGGTCAAGTCTGGGTTGCTGCCAGGTGCCACACTAGGCCAGCGTAGCGCGTCATTGACTCACAATGCATCAGGGCGATTTGAATGTCGCTGGGTGCGTTTGCAGGCGCAATCAACCAGCCATTGTGTATTTACACAGGATATCAATCACCCCATCGAGGTGCCGGTTGCGCACGGCGAAGGACGCTTTGTTATGCGTACCCCCGCAGAACTCGATGCACTACGCGATGCCGGTCAAGTCGCATTTTGTTACATCGATGACCAGCATCAGCCGACAACTGAGTACCCCGCCAATCCGAATGGTTCAGCGCTGGGCATCGCCGGTGTGTGTGATGCAAGCGGGCGTATTTTGGGCATGATGCCACACCCCGAAAATGCCGTGGTGCCCTGGCAACACCCACGCTGGACGCGTGAACAGCGTACATCAGGAGATGGTCTGGCGATTTTTCGGAATGGTATTGCCTGGGTGGCGACTATTTAGCATAATGGCGCACCATATCGTGGATAATTGTCAGTAATCGGCGATCATATTCAACGGCATGTCCCACATCACACCGCTCAAGCGGCATTCCGCGAGCGGTGTGATGCTTTAGGTTGAGTACTAGTGGGTCGTGTTGACTCAGTGCCAGCGGTTGTAGAATGGTGTTGGGGGGCAGGTGATGCGCATGCGCCAGAACTTGATCAAGTGCCTGGTGCACGATGCCGTGAACCGATGTGTCTGCTGCACCCACAAAGATGGTGTGTGTGTTGTGTTCGTGATAGGTAGACGGATTACG
>VGPG01000006.1 GCA_016875555.1 Chloroflexota bacterium
GGTTAACTTCATCGTTGTACCCTTTGCTGTGGATGTGGGCCGATGATGCTATTGTAGCCGAAGAATCAGCGCGCGTACCGGATGCGGGGATCCTTGGTGGGCGCACCGATGCGCGGATCCATGTGGGCGCACAGCAGTGCGCCCCTCTCGATCGATTTGGCCGGTGCGCCGTCCCCGATACATCCCGGGCGCCCTGTCGGACGCCCTTACGGCATGGGTGGCCCGTCATGGCATCGCGCACCGATGCGGGGATCCATGAGCAGCGCACAGCTGTGCGCCCCGCTCGATCGATCTGGCCGGTGCGCCGTCTCCGATCTATCCCGGGCGCCGCATGTGCCGATCCTACGGTATACACCACACACCGCCGTGCTACGCCAGCATGCGTGTGAGGGCGTTCATGACTTCAACCGTAATACTTTTGCCGATGGAGTTGGTCTCTTCGTAGTGGTCACCGGGTGCAAACGGATTCCACGGATATTTAAAGTCTTCGAGGGGCAGAATATACCCGAGTTCGTCGTTGGCCAAGCCGATGACACCACAGTGCAGGGCACCTGCGGCATGCATCCACGTTTTGACGCGCAACCCGAGTTTGGGGAAGAGTTCGCCTGGCACACAGGCAAACCAGAGGCTGCCCAACCGGATGATGCTGACCTCCGTATGCACGCGACCATGTCGATCGCGCACATCCGGCAAGACGCGTTGCCAGAACGCCAATTTGTAGAGCGGGTTGGTCAGTTTGGCGGTGATATGCTCCGTATGCACCGCAATCACCACGTCTTCTGCATCAGTATGGGCGTGTGTGGCCAACGCGTGCACCGCGACGTCGGCCAACTGCTCACCCATCTGTTGCGCAGACACAAACGTTTGATCGCGCACGGCCGGGGTGAGCATGCCACCTAACGCCCCAGGCATGAACAGACACGGGGCGCCGGTGTGTGCTTCAATGGCAGTCCGCCAAAAGTGTACATAGTCGGATGTAATCGTCTGATTTTGACTGACGAGCACTTCTGGGTGGCACGGATAATTCCCCAACGTCGCCCGCACCTGACCATCATCATCGAGGCATTGCACAATGGTCAGTTCATCGTCGATGATATCGGGGTCACGCGTGTTTTTGATCCAACCCGGTGCACGCACAACCACACTGCGCAGACGGGCCGGGATGCGTTGTGCGACGGCCTGTACAATGCACTCCACCATGCGATCTTTCAACAAACGCATGTATGCACCATCAACGCCAGATTGCCGTTGGGTCGGTCCCCACAACCCCATCGTGTCTGGGCCGTGATGGGTATGTGATGGCGAAATGATGATGTGCAGTGGCACATCAGGCGCCGTACTGACTTGTTGTGTGGCCCGCGTAATCACCTCGTGCGTATCGGGGCGGAAGAGACCGATCACGTCCACTGCAACCAGCACCACCGTACAATCCGTGCCGTGGATGGCTAACGCGCGTACCCACAAATCATCGTGCACATCCGTGGCGCGCCGGTCATTGTCGAATCCAGCCAAGTAGACCGGTCGATCAAGCTGTGGCGTAACCACTACACCGTGATATCCGATATGCATGCATTCCTCCGATCGTGTTGCGGTGCTCCGGTGATGCGCTGCATTGCCTGCGTGTCAGGTGCACCTCACCAGCTAGACGGCAAGTTGCTGATGGGCGTGTCCATGCCCATGCCCACACGGCGTCAAGGCAATATAGACCGTGGTGATGCGCGCACTGACATGCTGAATTTCGTGCTGAATCGCCGCGCGGATAGCGTCGCTCTCTTTGAGCGTCAGATCTTCGTTGACGACGACCTCAAGCTCTGCGTGCATCTGATGGCCATGCCAGCGAATGCGCACATTTCGCACCTCTTGCACGCCATTGACATGCCCCACCATGTGCACCACATCATCGACCAGCGCTGGCTCCACTGCATCCATGAGGCGATACCACATCGTCTTGCATGCATCAATGGTAATAAAGAGAATGGTAATGCCGATAACGATGCCGATAATCGGGTCTACAATCGGATAGCCGAAGTATGCACCAACCACCGCAATCAGCACCGCCAACGACGTAAATCCATCGGTGCGCGCATGCATGCCGTCGGCAATCATGGCGTCTGATCCGATACGGCGCCCGACGCGAATTTGCATCACCGCCACGATTTCGTTCCCCACAAACCCGACCACTGCGGCCAATGCCACCCACCCCAAGTGCTGCAATGGGGTCGGGTTGATCAGCTTATTGATGGATTCATAGAATGCATACCCTGCGCTGAACACCAACGACAGTACGATGAAAATCCCCGCGACGTCCTCCGCCTTACCATACCCGTAGGTGTAGCGTCGGTTCGCCGCGCGCCGCGCCAAATAAAAGGCAATCAACAGCGGAATGGAGTTGAGTGCGTCACCAAAGTTGTGCACCGTATCCGCCAGCAGTGCCGTACTGTTGCTTGACACGACGATGGCGATTTGTACGATGGTCGTCACACCCAGCGCTGCCAGTGCCAACCATACCGTGCGAATCCCCTCGTTGGTCGCAAGCGCTGGATCGCTGGCTAGCTCTTGCTGCTTATCACTATGCCCTTGAAAATGAAATATCGTGTTGATAATCCCCCAAATACCCTCACCATGTGAGTGCCCATGAGGCCCGTGTGAGTGACCGTGATGCCCGTGTGAGTGCTCATGATGATCATGTGAATGATCGTGCCCCATTGGATAGCCTCCTCGGTATACAAAACGATACAATACCACCTATCACGGAGTCCCTGAAACGACTAGGACGCACGGAGGAGCAATAAGGGATATAGGCAATTGTGATAGATGGGAAATTTCGTGCACCCATACTACCAGAATTTGTTACTTTGGCAAATCTAGGCGTTTTTATGTGGTTCATCTGACAAAAGATAGCCCAACAAGCGCAATGTATGGTACCCCAAACAAGTGACATTCTATGCTACGATACCGTTGACGCCACCACACCTGACAAACATTCTGAAGGATACCCAACGATGACTACACTAACAATTGATATGTTCAGCGATATTGTCTGCCCGTGGTGCATAATTGGTGGGGTGCGCCTTGACAAGGCGCTTGCGCAACGCCCCGATATCACGGTCAACAAACACTGGCATCCATACATGCTTAATCCGGATCAACCGGCGGGCGTCGATTGGCAGAGCTTCGTTGCGAGCAAGTTCGGTGGGAGTGAGCGGGCAGCTCAGATGTTTGCGAACGTCACACAGGCGGCGGCCAGTGAGGGGTTGACGTTCGACTTCGAGTCAATTGTGACATCACCCAACACGCGCGACTGCCACCGGTTGATGTTGCTTGCCGGCAACCATGGTCTGACCTGGCAGTTGGCGCCATTGTTGTACAACGGGCACTTTCGCGATAGCCTTGATCTCAACGACCACGCCGTGTTGCATAATCTGGCCACCCAAGCCGGTCTGCCGGCCGATGAGGTCAGCGATGTGCTTAACGGCGATGTGTTCAATGATGGGGTCGATGAGTCGTTGATGACGGCGCAACACCTGGGGATTCGTGGCGTGCCGTTCTTTATTTTTAATCGGCGCTTGGCAGTATCGGGGGCACAGCCGGTCGAGGTGATGCTCCAGGCCATCGACAAAGCATTAACGCTTGATTAATAAGCGCTGGGAGTACATCCAGATGCAGTAAAAACTTCGTACTACATAGGGAAATCTATTTGTATGAGGTTTCGGATATGGAACAAATAAAACCCCTCGCCCAAACAAAACTTCCGACCCGTTACGGTGTCTTTCATATGGCAGTCTTTGCAGGCGATAACGTTGCACTCTGGGTCGGCGATATCGCCAATCAGGTGCCACTTATCCGCCTGCACTCAGAGTGTCTCACTGGCGATGCCTTCGGGTCGGCCAAGTGTGACTGTGGCGAGCAACTCGATGCGGCCCTACAACGCATCCAAGACGATGGCTGCGGCATTTTGCTCTACCTGCGCCAAGAGGGCCGTGGCATCGGTCTGGTCAACAAAATCAAAGCCTATGCGCTCCAAGAGACGGGTCTTGATACGGTTGACGCCAATCGCGCGCTCGGCTTGCCCGACGACATGCGTGACTACACCTTGGCCATGCAGATGCTGGCCTACCTCGGCGTCACACAGGTACGCGTGTTGACCAATAATCCGACCAAAATCGGCGCACTCGAGAATCATGGCATCTGCGTCGTCAGTCGCGAGGCCATCCAAGTTGCCTCGAACACTGTCAATCACGACTATCTCGTCACCAAAAAAGAACGCATGGGGCACTTACTTGACTTTGACGACAGCAAGATCAATATCTAACTGTCATGGCATGCTGGTTTGGGGCGCACAGCGGTGCGCCCCTTTTAATTCTCCATCGGTGCGATGCGCTGACGGAGTGGTACATGGCGTTATGGGCACCCCATGCCGTAAGGGCGTCCGACAGGGCGCCCGGATATATCGGATGGAGGTGTGCCAGCGGAGATTGTCCGCCGTACCGATCCATTCATCTCAGGGGCGCACAGTAGCACCCCATCTACCGCATCTTGATGGCCCACACAATCGCCTGTTGCCACGCAATCGCCGTGTCACGCCAACGTGGCAATGCGTGGCCACGCTGACGCGCGGCGTGTGTTAGTGCCTGCAGAGACGCAGGCTGATGCAATATTGTGCGGAGCTGGTGTGCCAGCGCCTCAACATCATCAACCGGCACCGTAATGCCCCCACTACCAACCAACTGCGCCACAGGTCCTGCATCACAAGCCACAACTGGGATACCAGCCCACAACGCCTCAGCAAATACCATGCCGTATCCCTCGAAGCGCGACGGCAGAACAAACAACGTCGCCCGTTGATACGCCGCCCTGATTCCTTCATCGCTTACGCTCCCGTGGACAACGATCTGGGCGCCGGCGTCATGCGCCGTGCGGATGAGTGCATCAATCTGGGTCGTATAGTCGAGGTCAGCATCTCGTTCACCGTACATGTGAAGGACCGCATCAGGATGTGCGACCTGTTGCCATGCAGTAATCAGCGTATCGAGCCCCTTGCGTGCAATCCACTGCGCCACACACAACACGTGTGGCGGATGCGCCACACGCTGCGCAGGTGGTGGCCCCAGACGATCGCATCCGGGCGACGCAATGATGATTCGGCGGGGGTCAACTCCACGATCGACGAGACGTTGCCTGCCATCAGGGCTCACCGCAATCAACGTGTCTGCACGTAACATGGGTGCCTCGTCGACCGCATCAACGCCCGTGGCCACCGATGGGAGCTCGTGCACCATTGCCACCACAGGGCAAACATGACGCCACGCATCAATATGTGGTGCCACGGCCGTCCGTGCAAGGGCATCAACCAATATGACGTCATAGGCGTGCGGATCAACGGTCACCGTGGCGGCACGTTGTGCGCCCACATCAGCGGCCGAAAGGACGATTTCGCTGATGGTCATCCCCAATTCGTGCAAGAGCGGGTAGACTTGTGCGTGATAGAGGTAGCCTCCGGTGCGTCGGTGCACATTGCCGACGGTAAGCATGGCGACCTTCATTGAGGCAACTCACGCATGACGGCCGCCCACGCACTGGGTGACTCCCAGACCGCAACACGCAAGTCAATCAACCCCACATTGCGCAAGGCAGGAGCAACCTGATGCCAAATGTAATCGGCGACGACTTCTGCCGTCGTGTTTCGTGTGTTTAGTCCTGCAATCTCGTCTAAGTTCTGATAGTGGAGTTGTTTGACCACTGCGCCTACTGCATCTTGGAGTACCGTGATATCAAACAACGTACCATCCGACTTGAGAGTGGTGCCGTAGACGATAGCCTCGACACGATAGGTGTGGCCGTGCATGCGCTGGGCTGGACCAAAGTCTCCTACCAGGCGATGGGCCGCTTCAAATTGGGCAACGACGCCAACTTCAAACATCGCTTCTTATCCTTTGGCTAGAGCATAGTGTAATGTGGTTTGAATGAACGGTAATTCGTTTCGATCAATGGCTTCATATGCGAGCGCCGCGTGTGCAAAGTGATACTCATGCGTCATGACGAGTTGGTATGGGAACTGTGCGAGCATGCGCCAGACCACGCCCATGCGTCGTTGAAAGTCCCAACGTGGCACCAAATCGGGGGCAAGCTGACCAACCTGTGATGAGCGTATGCGCACGCGACCGCGATGAAAGTGACTGCCCAAATCCAGTGTTACTGGTTTGGTGCCGTACCATGAGGCAACGACCACGAGCCCCTCTTGACCGACGAGTGTCAGTGCCAACGGCAACGCATGCGGGTTCCCACTTACCTCGATAACACAATCAGCACCTCGCCCCTCGGTAATCTCGCTCACAAATTCATGGGCATCATCGGGATGTACAACCTTGATAACGCCGAGTTGCTGTGCACATTCACGCCGATGTGCTGCCGGATCAATAGCGATGACGCGCACTGCCTGGCGCGCCAGTAGCCACGACACGAGGAGACCGACAGTCCCAAGCCCGACCACGACCACCACATCTCCAAGCGCTGGGCGTGCATCTTGCACGACATTCACGGCCGTCTCCATGTTGGCCGCTAACACTGCTGCTTTGGGTGACACCGTGGTGGGGATCTTTTTGACGAATGTATGATGGACATGACAGTACGTTTGATGTGGATGTAACACAAATACCATATCACCGATGGCAAGATTGGTGACCGCACGACCAACATCGCGCACCTGTCCTACGAGGGCATATCCGTACTTAATTGGGAAGGCAAAGCTCCCCTCAAACGTGGGTAAATCAAGTGCCATTCCACGTGGTACGAGCCCACGATACACCAGCATCTCGGTACCATGACTAATGGCCGATACCTGCGTTGAGATGGCAACTTCGTCATCAGCAAGCGGTGCAAGCGTTTCAGATTGAATATGTACTTGATACGGCGCAACGACCCATACGGCCTGTGTATCACTCATAGCGTACTGACCCTTCAATCCAAATATCATCATCGAGACGATGCGACTGCACACTCGTCAACGTCAACGCATCTGCCATGGTCGTAATACCAATGCCGCCAATGGCGGACGTTCCTGCACCGAGCAATTTGGGAGCAATCGTGATAGCCACTCGATCAACCAGGCGTGTCCGCACCATGCTGGTAATCAGACGACTCCCCCCCTCAAGCATCACACTCCGAATCCCCCGATGACCCAACACCGTCAATGCCTGCGTGAGATGTACACCGCCCATGAATGGATCGGCCGCAACCGGCAGGACAACGACGCCACGCTGGGTAAGGGCGCGCCGTCGAATAACATCGGCGTCAGGACCACAGATAATCCAGGTGCCGGCAGCCATGTCTGGCTGAATCACTGCGGCATCGTCGGGGATACGCAATCGCCCATCAATGATGACACGAATCGGATTACGCCCCTGCACCAACCGCACCGTGAGCCGCGGATTATCGGCCACAACCGTCCCCACACCTACCATAATAGCATCATGACTTGCACGCACGCTGTGCGTGCGAAGCAACGAGGCATGACCACTTATCCAGCGTGAACTCCCATCGCTGGCCGCAATATAGCCGTCAAGTGTTTGAGCGTATGCAAGTGTGACCTGCGGACGCATCAGCGGTGCCGCTCAATCACAACTGCTGAGCCTTTCAGCACCGTGTTCCCAAGCCGTACAAACGGTTTGATGACTTTGACCTGCACCCACTGCACTGCCGGCTCGGAGTGCAAAATTTGCTGTGCAATACGCTCGGCAATGGCCTCCGTCAACTTGAGTGCAGGTCCCTCTACCACCGATTGTGCAATCGCATGAAAGCGCGAATAATCGACACCATGGTGCAGGTCATCGGTTGTGCCAGCTGGTTGTAAATCGAGACCCACGGTCACATCCACTTCAAAGCGCTGCCCGAGGGTGTTCTCCTCGGGGCGTGTGCCGTGATACCCAAAAAACTGCATTCCTTCGAGGATGATCCGATCCATCTCATCACCCCTTTTTTGTGGCAGCAACGCCATACAACAGGGGGAACTTGGCCACATGCGCTGGTGCAACCATGCGCCGACCCGCGTGCTCCACCATGTCGTTGAATGGACGCTCCCCGTTACTAAAGCAGTACTCCTCAAGTCGCTCAATCACCAATCCTGCCTGTGCTAGGGCGGTGACGACCTCACCCACACTCCACTGAAAGAGATGACACGGCTCAGTATTGACAAACCCGCTGATACCCTCAGAATAGCCGGATGGTGTCAATCCGCCACCTGAATCAGCCACATAATCATCAATGCCGTGCAGCGTCAACTGCCGCCCCGATTGCGGGTAATCGCGCACCAAGTGCCAGTCACGATCAAACATGTTAGAGGTGGGATGGAATTCGACCAGTACGAAGCGTCCATGCGGTGCAATCACTCGTGCGACGCCGTGGGCCCATCCCGTCAAATCGTTGAGCCAACAGATGGCACCGTAGGAGCAGTAGACACGGTCAAATTGCTGGTCGGTCGTGGCCAACCAGTCGTAGACGTCTGACTGCACGAATGTGGCCGTTATACCACTCTCAACAGCCCACGTGCGCGCCTGCGCTACCGCATTCTGGCTAATATCTACACCGGTGACTCGCGCGCCCTGATTGGCCAGACTCAGCGTATCCAGCCCCGCATTGCACATGAGGTGGACCAATTGCACGCCACGTATCTCACCGAGCAGAGTGAGTTCTTCGGGGAAGAGCGAACTCCCACCGTTGCGCAAAAAACCAGGCACATCATGATGATGACTCACGTGCGCCGGCACCACCGCATCCCACGAACGCTGATTCTGTACCCGCACATCACGATTATTCATTGACCCTCATTTGCGTATGGTGGGGTGCGTACGTCATACCAAACCGGCTTACTTCGTACACGAGAACTACCATCCTATACGTAATTGTAGGCTGTACAGATGCACAGAGGGCATCCCCCGCATGTATATTTGCAGACACATAAACACATCCCAATCAAAATCGCTGCAGTGAGTCGTGTCATTCTTATACCTAGACGGTCAGAGGAGTGGCATACAAAGACGCATGCGTATCACTGAATCTTCTCACAAGATTTCACATAATTGTCATACAACAATACAACACTCAAAACGACCGGTATTTGTTTCACTATCTCCTAAATTCTTATTTCCTGAAGACCGATTTAGATTTAACGCAGGAGTGTGATTTTTCAACATCGTAGCACAAGAGGATTATAACCATACCGCAAAACCATCTAGTCAGAGCGTTTGCTTCGCAAAGTCGCGTAAGTATCGCTGAATCTTCTCAGAGGATTTCACGTAATCGTTGCGCGTCAACACAAAACGACCGATATTTGTATCACTATCCTCTAAAAACTTATATCCTAAAGATCGATTTAGATTTAACGCAGGAGTGTTATCTTTCAGTATCGTGGCAAATGAAGTTTCTAAGTCGAGCTCAAAAAACGCATAATTGTAGATTTTAATACATGCCCAAATATTTACCCAGTGATTGAGGAAGTTCGTGTCTCCACAAAAAACGCCTCCTTCAAATGTCTTTTCAGTGACGTTAATTTTTGTGAGGTTAACGCAACCAACATCCTGCATGTCGAATGAGAAGATAAAATACTTGGCAGAATCTCGATTTAATCCTTCGAACCATTTGCGCTGACCATCTCGCTCTATGTAATTCGTCATCACCATACAATTTCTTACATGATCCAGATTTCTCCAATAGCGCAAAAGTTGAATATCATCGAACTCGATGGCTCTAAGCGATGCTTTACTCATCTTATTTCCCCTGCCCTTGCGTACAACACACGTCGTACAGCGCTTGCAATGTCTCAGATTCATCGAGAAACTCATATGCAATCTGAAAGCCGAAGAGCCGCTCTATCGTCAAACTCACAATGATTTTTCCCATACTGTCATACTGCGGAATATCCTCCAGCTTAGCTGTTCGATACTGCTCATCCTCTATCTCAAGATCCTTAGCAAACTCGCGCGAGAATTCTTCAAAACTGACGTTAGACATACAGCACCTCAATCCCTATGTAATTCGCCATCACTACACACAACCAAGACGATTCTCATAGTACACCCACTACGCATCATCGAACTCAATGGTTCTACACGATGCTTGCCCATCTTATTTCCCCTGGCCTTGCGTACAACACACATCGTACAGCGCTTGCAATGTCTCAGATTCATCGAGAAACTCATATGCAATCTGAAAACCGAAGAGCCGCTCTATCGTCAAACTCACAATGATTTTTCCCATACTGTCATACTGCGGAATATCCTCCAGCTTAGCTGTTCGATACTGCTCATCCTCTATCTCAAGATCCTTAGCAAACTCGCGCGAGAATTCTTCAAAACTGACGTTAGACATACAGCACCTCATTGTTTTGAACATCAACAACGAGCGAAGCTAAACCCCATGATAGGCCAGCACCAAACCCCACGGCTAACATTTTCAATTCACCTTTGTTTTCTAACCCATTAATTTTTGCCAACCAGCCACCAATACTCCCCGCCCCTAAGTTGCCAATGTCCCCACAGGAAAAATCATCACCCAGTGTGTTTTTGTACTTTAACGTAGTACAGATGCTCGAAACAACCAACTTACTGGCTTGATGCAATGCAAGTAAATCATAGCTTTGAAGTGTCGTACCGCACGCATCGATATAGGAATTAATCAGTGAAGGAACAACGTTTCTTGTGAACCTGAACACCTCAAATCCATTCATATTCATAGTGCTTTCAGCAAATGAACACGAAATAACGTTTTTCACGTCACCATCGTTATAAAGCCGTGTATCTATCGGAGAACTATCAGCCTCAAGTATGGAGACAGAAATACCATCACCAAATAGAATTTTTGTGCCGATATCTGCATCAGTTGTCATCACTGAGTTTATATCACCAGCAACAATGAGAACTTTTTTGAAACCCCTCAACTCCAACATTGAAGCAACACTAAGCGCTTTAATGTACCCCGAACATCCATCCATTAAATCAATACAGAATGTATCTTGACGTAGATTAAATATGCTTTGAATACGCGTACTTATTGAAGGAATCCTTTGATCATATGACTGCGAAACCACAACTACGGCGTCCGTACCTTCGATGATTTTATAATTTCGCTCATGAATGGACGAAAGTCCGGCAAAAACAAACTCGGATAGTTGTTTAGGATATGCATAGCGAATATACGAAATGCCTGTAGATGCAATCGTTTTTGCTGCTTCATCGCTGCTACGCGCTGCATCCAAAAGTAATTGACGAACATCAAGGCTAGAGTTTGGAAGAATCAAGAAATTATTTGTTAACTTCATGGCTATGCCTTTTTGAATCGATGTCCGACCGCAACGCTCTCAACACGGATACGTTTCGGCACCATATGAGGTTGTAATCTATCCTTAAGAAAATCCAACAGTGCCTCTTTGTCAACCGCTCCTTCAGAAGTCGCTTGAACAAGTAACTCAACATGTTGCCCGGTAATCGGGTTGGGTTTTGGCGTCGCCTTTACGAGCGATACATTCGGGAACTGAAGCGCAACACGCTCCACCTCACTGGCCATAAACTTAAGGCCACCAACATTAATAACATCGCTTATACGACCCGTCACTTTGTAATATTGATCTTTGACCTCTACCACATCCTTTGTGTCGTACCAGCCGTCAGCGTCAAACGGCGAAGGAGCATTCAAATACCCCAGCATACGAGAGCTTGAGCGTATCTGCAGAACGCCATCCACCACTCGCGTTTCCACACCTTCACCGCCGACTTTCATGTACAAGCTGTCTCTTGCTTCAGATTTGACACGCACAATCCCGAGCTCAGACATGCCAAAGGTTTGCCGAAAATCAACGTTCGGTAGAAGCGCACAAAGCTCATCCAGCGTTGGTTGATCCATTCGTTCTGTGCCGTATGTAATGACTTTTAGACAATCAGGTACCTTACTCGGTACCGCGCCACTCATCAGCATCATACGCAAGAACGTGGGGGTAGTCGGCAAGACCTCAACATCATACTTGCGACACGTCTCAAGAATCGAATCTACGGTGCGAGACTCTGGCGCAATAACTACGCCCTTGTTGAACAATGTATGCAGGAGCGTGTTGATACCACCGATATGATCAAACAGCAGAAAGTTAATTGTTCTGAGCGTAGGACGGGGTGTCTCAAACCGCTTGAGAAAAAGCGTTAAGTCGTGCAGAATGGCTTTGGGTCTACCCGTTGTGCCCGTGGAAAAGAGCACTAATCCCGCATGGCCAAGGGTGCGCAGTTGCTCAATAAATTCATGCGTTTGATGATGCTGCCGTCGTTGTACCTCAGTGCCATCAATAACCACATCCACGAGCGCAGATTCGAAAAAATACTCGTGCTCATGCCGTGTCTCAACCGTAAGTGGCACAACCACCACGCCAATATCAATCAACCGTAACAAGGTGAGTATTGAGGATGGATTAAAATCACCAATAATGGCGACAACGTCACCTTTACGCACCTCACTCAAGTCAATCGGATTCTGGCTCGCTATCTCCGAAAATCGCAGCTCCTCACCCTTGTGAATGAGAAATGGATAATCGATGCCGTCCCAAATCTCGCCAAGCTTTGCAAGTATCTTCATTACACACCACCAACATGTAACACTTGACCAGACAACGAATCACTCCGACTGTCTATGAGAAGCTCGACTAAATCAGCCACTGAATCTGGCGCAAACTGCTTTGGAATGATTTGTTGGGAAACTATTTTGTGAATTTGCTCTGCAGTAATTCCCTTGAGCAAGCTCGTATCAATTGGCCCAGGCGCAATACAATTCACTCGCACATTGAAGTCAGCCATCTCTCGCGCAAATGAACGCGTGAATCCTTCTACGCCAGCCTTTGAAGCCGCATAAATTGATTCACCCTTTAAGCCTAATGCAACAGCAATCGTCGAAAAGTTGATAATCACACCGTGCTTGTTTCTGATGATTAGTGGTGCGATCAGTTGGCAACAATAAATTGTCCCCAACAAATTGGTGTTGATGATTTTTTGGGAGACGCTTTGCGGTGTGATAACGGCCAAGTTCATTGAGGCAATGCCCGCCGCATTAATCAAACCGGTAACCTTCACTCCATCTTTTTTGAGTTGCTGTGCGACAGCCTTCACACTCTCATACGACGACACATCACAACTCACCGCAGGGAATGGCACTCCATCGACATTCCTTGCAAGGCCAAATACGTCGATATTTTTTTGGATGAGACGATCACAAATGGCTCGCCCTAACCCCCTGCTGGCACCCGTAACGACGATCATTGTTGCGCTTCCATCTGGCTAATAAACTCGTCAGCCAATGAACCAGCCGTCCGAAACATGCTACGAGACCGTGACATGGCAGCATCCGACGTCCAATCAAACTCAAAGCCCATTTCTGATGCTTTATCTTCGAGCGCAAGACAAAGCTCAACCAGCCTCATCGAGTCTAGTACACTTTTGCTGCCAATGAGCGGCATTTCGTCAGTTACTTCTAATGACTTGTCTTCAAGCAATTCAGAAATAACCGTGAAGATTGCTAGCTTAGTTTCTTTCGTGCTCGACATGGCGTGTCCTCGTGCGCTTAGGCTGGTACATTACTATCTTGTGTGGTGCTATCACTTCATTACCTAGGTGCGATATGAAGAAATAGGCTCGTGGTGTGTTTTGTCGAACTATACTAGTAGTGCGATCAGATTTGTTATGTTTAGCGATAACACAGGTCATCTAAATCCTACGACACAGTATAGTTGAATGTATTCCTTACATTATTCTGATAGCAGAATTTACGCACTCACGGAGGCAATCATAGCGTACCATATACAACGTGTCAAATACGTATGATATGGAACATACGCATTACAATGCACCGTTATGCATCACTTAACCCGGCAATGACATCCACATACACACCATGCATAACGACCCATCCCCATCCCAACAGCACACGTGCATGCGGGCATACAGCGGTGAGCCACTATCGCGCATATGCGCGGTTGATGGCGCCCTGCTACGCTCCTCGCTCTGCAACGTTGCCACGGCAGAGCATGGTACAATAGGGGGCAAGGAATATATCGCCACCATACCACGCAAAGGAGCATGGCATGACATTGTCACACAACGACCTCCTCCGCTACGCCGCACAATACCAACGCGACGGCTACGTGATTGTGCCCAGTTTATTTGCCTCCTCGGAGGTCGCAGGTTTTATTGAGCACTTCATGGACTTACGCCGTCAAGGTTCCAAAGAAGGTGACTTCGCCGGCGTACCGATTGCTGGCGACGACAACACCCCTGACCCGCTCCAACAATACCCACGCATGATTCATATGCACCGTTGGGATGAACCGAGCCGCGATTGGATGATTGATCAGCGCATCGACACCGTCATGACCTCATTGCTCGGTATGTCTCCATACGCTGTCCAGACCATGCTCTACTTCAAGCCACCGGGTGCGCGCGGCCAAGCGCTCCATCAAGACCAATACTACTTGCGCGTCCAACCAGGCACGTGCATAGCGGCATGGCTGGCGCTCGACGACTGCGACGAGGCCAACGGCTGCATGCAGATCGTGCCCGGTAGTCACAAGTTGCCCTTACTGTGTACCGTGCCAGCCGATACGACACAGAGTTTCACTGATGTGATGGTGCCAGTACCCGAGGGGATGACTGTTGCACCAATCATCATGAAAGCCGGCGACGTGCTCTTTTTCAATGGGCAACTCATCCACGGCAGCTTCCCCAACTCGAGTAGCAACCGCTTTCGTCGGTCGTTGATTGGCCACTACATCGTCGGCGATGCCGAAAAGGTGGCCAAGTACTACCATCCCGTGTTGCGCATGGACGGCACCGAAGTCACCCTCGGCGTCAGCAAAAGAGGTGGCGCCTGTGGCGTCTGGGTCGAAAAAGACGGCGAGACTGTCGTGGAAATGCGCGATCCCGAGGCGAAGTCCGCGGTTGCCGTCGCTGACGGTGATGACCCGCCCCTCATCGCCTAATTCATTGCCCCCTTCGGCATGATTAAAGTCAACACGAGCGGGGAGTATATCATCACTACTTGAGGAGATTACCATGACAATATCCGACAAAGAACTGCTATCCGACAAAGAACCAATCGCTCAGTCCAAACTGCACTGGTACCGCATACCACTTGACCGTGCCGTACTCGCCGAACTCAACCAGCGCAGTGATGCCTGGGGGTTTGCACAGACACTGGGTCACCTCGGGATTATTGCGGCCACTGGCGCTTTGTCGTGGTATGCCGCCGCCAACTGGAGCTGGCCAATACTTCTGCTCTGCCTGTTTGCGCATGGCACGGTGTATGCCTTTTTGCTCAACGCCTTCCACGAATTTTGTCATAACACCGTATTCAAAACCAAGGCGCTGAATAAACTGTTCTTGTACATCGTCAGTTTCATCGGCGGATTGAACCACGTCTACTTTTGGGCCAGCCATCAAGAACACCACAAGTACACCTTGCACCAGCCTGACGACATGGAAGTCATTTTGCCCGTTGAGATTACGCTCAAAAGCTTCATCACCACGGCAATTATCAATCCATGGGGGATCATCGAACGTGCGAAGAGTTGGTTTTTGTTGAGCACTGGACAACTTGAGAACGACTGGCAACGCACCCTCTTCCCTGAGAACAAACCGGCCCGTCGCCGCGAGTTGTTCAATTGGACGCGTATATTACTGGTCGGGCACGCACTCATCATCGCTCAAGCCTTTGTGACTGGGTGGTGGATGTTGCCGGTATTAATTACCTTTGCGCCATTCTATGGTGGTTGGTTGCTCTTTTTGTGCAACAACACGCAACATGTCGGCTTACAAGACGAGGTCGAAGACTTTCGCTTGTGCACGCGTACCATCTACCTCAATCCCATCGTGCAATTCCTGTACTGGCACATGAACTACCACATCGAGCATCACATGTACGCTGGTGTGCCGTGCTACAAACTGGCGCGCTTACATCGTGCCATCAAGCATGAGCTGCCCTACACACCGGATGGGTTGTACGAGACATGGTCAATTATCATCGGCATTTTGCGTCGTCAAAAAGCTGAGCCGTCATTCCAATTTGTACCAGAGTTGCCAGCCAAAATGAATGTCTAACCCGTCTCTTTTGTGGTATGCTAGCCACAATATGACAGAGAGGACGCAGACCATGCTGACGGCATTTACCATGATTCAAGCGCGCCCAGACGCCATCAAAACCATCGCCCAAACGTTGGCTAGCCTGCCACACGTGAATGAAGTGTATAGCGTTACGGGTGAGTGGGATATCATCGCCATTGTGCGCCTCAAAGACTACGAGAAGTTAGCCGAGGTCATTCCGGATGAGGTTTCACGCCTCGATGGCATCATTCGTACCAACACGATTTTGGCCTTCCGACGCTTCTCACCTGGCGATCTCGAGGCAGCCTGGAGCGTTGGCATCGAGTAGTCGCCTAGCTACGACTGAGGCATCATGGTATACGAATCACGCATTATCAAGCCGTTTCTGGTCGCGTTTGGCACGTTACTCATCGGTGCCGTCATCGTCGCCAACGCTTGGATTTCTGATGACGCCGGCTTGACGTTGCGCAGCATCGATAACCTTCATCGCGGCTTCGGCCCCAATTTTAACATCAGCGAACGAGTGCAAGCCTACACCCACCCACTGTGGATGTGGTTGCTCGCACTCGTGACTGCATTGAGTCATGAGTACTTTTTTAGTACGATTATCGTCTCGCTCGTGTGTAGCATCTGGATGTTGAGCATCACGGCGTGGCGTGTCGAGGCCAGCGACAGCGGTTTGGCCATCGTCGCCGTCAGTCTGTTACTCTCAAAGTCGTTCATCGACTATAGTACCTCTGGCCTCGAGAATCCACTTGCACACCTGCTCCTCGTCAGCTTTGCGGCCGTCTATTTGCGCCATCTCGATCAACCGCACTACCGCACCCTCAGCCTACTTGCGGCCGCCATCGTGCTCAACCGCCAGGATCACCTGCTGTTGATAGCACCGGCCCTACTCAGTTTGTGCGTGCGTCCGACCGAACAGAGTGGATCGCGACGCATTCGTTGGCAACTCATTGAACGCCCCGCATTCATGCGGCTCTTGGTAGGTATGGTACCGGTTGTACTATGGTTCGGGTTTTCACTGCTCTACTACGGCTTCTTGTTCCCCAATACCGCTTACGCCAAACTCAACACCGATGTGGTGCGTAGCGAGTTAATGCAACAAGGTCTGCTCTACCTGCTCGAAAGTTTCAAGTCTGACCCATTGCTCTTCATCATGCTGGTGTTGGGGATCTGGTTGAGCATACAACGCGGTCATCTCTATCACCGTGCGCTCGCTGTGGGCATCATACTCTATGCGGTCTACATCATCAATATCGGCGGTGATTTCATGGTCGGGCGCTTTCTGACAGCTCCACTCATCATTGCCGCACTGCTCGTTGCCACCCTCACCCCACAGCACATCATCAGCTATACGGCCACCATTCCCTTGTTGTTGATGGGGATTATCAATCCAGTCAATCCGCTTATCAGCAACTTTCAACACACGCAAACACAAATTGATCCGACCTTTTCGAATAGCAACGGTGTCACCGATGAGCGCCGCTACTACGCCGAGACATCAGGACTCCTTGACCTCGAACGGGCGTTTTTTGCGCAGGCCTATCCCCTCGAAAACCCATTTACGCCAATGGTGCCAATCGCCCAAGGTGCGCGCACAATTACCGCACCCACAGTCGGAGCCTTGGGGCTCGCCGTCGGCCCAGATGTGCACGTCATTGATGAACTGGCCCTCAGCGATCCACTCCTTGCCCGCCTCCCGGCCATCTACAATCCGGCATGGCGTGTTGGGCATTTTTATCGCACTGTTCCAGCCGGCTATGTCGAAAGCATTGAACTCGGCCAGAATCGTATCGCTGACCCACAGTTGGCCAAATACTACGACGCCCTGCGACTGATTGTTCGTGGCCCGATATTTGATGGAGCACGCCTGCGTACAATTGTGGCCTTCAATACAGGGCAGTACGACCATCTAATTGATACGTTCAACTATACCTATCCTACCGTTACACGCATCGCGTTCGATGATATGCAGTATGTCAATAGCGACTATGCACTGCCTATCACCCATGATGGATTATATGTGTCGTTATCACAACCAAATACATCAAATCGTATTGCTCTTGAATTAGGCCAAATAACTCCATACGATGTCATATTTTTGAAAGAAAATCGACCTCTGGGTCACCTGATAGTTCCGAGTAGTGTAGTGGTTACGGCACCGCTGGTTCAGCATCAAATAGCGATTCCACCTGCCATTCAAACCAGTGGATACGATGCGATACACATTCGTCCACGCCTTGGGCGTGCACAAAGTGCGGCCGCGCCATTGCAGGTCGGACGCATCGTATTCTTGGCTGCCGACGCACCCGCACTCGCCGAGATACGCCTTGGGAGTGGATGGATCGTCGACGGGCGGTTTTATCGCAAAGACGAAATGCTGACGCTTGATGAGCCGTTGCGCCCAATCCAGTTCCCGGCCAGCGTTGTTGTGACCACGCCGAACAGTCAGAGCATCAACATTCAGTTCACCATCGAGCGCATCTTACCGGCGGTCGGCACCACCACCACCAATGCCGCCATCGGCATCTGGGTAGACGACCAGCTCATTCGTGAACTACCCGCACGAGAGCAGCAAGGCATCAACGAGTTTGTGAATCTCACTGCGGGGGTCCATCGTATCGTATTGCGCATCAGCCACAATGGCACGGCACTGGCAGCACAAGCCTTGCTCCGTGACATCAACATTCGGCCGGTCAGTCAGATGCAGGCGCCAGATTTAACCACTGCACCGGACATCGCGGCCTTGTTTCATGATGGTTGGTACCGGTTTGAGCCGAGCGTACGACTGCGTTGGGCCAGCAGTCCGGCACAGATTCGCGTCTTTGTGACGCGTGCGGGGCAATATACAGTACGCTGGCAAGCGAGTAGCTTTTTGCGACCAAATGGATCTGATACCGAATCACCGTTCAAAATCAGTGTCAACAATCAAGCACCACAGCAAATTACTGCGGTGCTCGGACAAAACGAGATAAACGTCACACTCAATCAAGGCGTAAATCTTATAACCTTTACGGCAAACGATGGCGCAGTCAAGCCGAGCGATGTCCTCGGTAGTGCCGACGATCGGCCGTTGAGCATGGCCATTAGTGGTATAGAAATCCGCTAGTCCGTCAGACGACCGCTATAATGATGGTGAAGATGAGCAGACCACCTATCACTGCATATTCCCAGTACCCACGCCGCGATTTGCTCTCACTCAGTGCGATTTGCAACATGCCCGTAATCACATAAAAAATCACCAAGAGCATGGCGCCGCCCAACAAAAACGGCGCAGACCAGTAATTGAGCGCCCAGAGCGCTTGTACCAGCACAAAGCCGACCATGAGCGACAGTAGCCCTAGATTGGTGCGCACCTGACTCCACTGGAGTTGTGCGTAGGCTAGCAGTGCCCCGCTACTCCCCACCAGCACAGCCGCATACAACGTACGCATATGTGCGTAGTAGATGGCGCTGAATAAACCGAACGCCATGAGGAGCGCTAGCCCCTGCAACACCATTAACGCCACTTGGCGAATCTCGGGTTGACGATCCATTGAGTAATGCTGTGCGACCAATGACGCAAGCAGGAGTACACCCGTTGCAATCAGGGCAAGCACGAAGGCGAGCATCTGCAGACCAGAGTTAAACAGGCGAAAGAACGTAAACGACGTGATAACCGAAAAAGCAGGCAGAATCCAGAACCCTGGCGCAAGCTCCACCACCGTAAAACGCAGATTGAGCAACCAGAGCGGCCGCGCATGTATTTGTGGATGATCGCGTGTAAACAAATCGGCACCCATGCTTGTAAGAATCACGATGGCTGCCAGAATCACCCACGATACGGTGATTACCGGCAAATCGCCACCCAATTGGGCACGAATGATGTTCGGATTAATATCAACCAAAAAAACAACCGCCATACCCAATAGCACGAGCAGTACCATCGAGACAATTCGGTCATATCGTGGAACTGATGCATCCATAACTCACCCTCTATCTCTCATCCGTTTGTACGGAGCGTGTTGCAATGCCTTGTACTGCATTATACCGTACTGCACTGTTTGTGGTACAATCTGCGCGGGTGGAATTTGGAAGGAGCCCAGCATGCGCGATGATATTACGAATGCCGCAATTGAAGATTATCTGGCGAGCTTGATGCCGCCACGCCCGGCCCCGTTGAGTGACATGGAGCGCATCGGGCGCGAGCATGGGTGGCCACTCGTCGGTGCGGTAGAAGGTCAATTCTTGTACATGCTTGCCCGCACAAGTGGTGTACGCGATGCCCTCGAAATCGGCACCGCCACAGGATATGCAGCGATTTGGTTACTGCGCGCCTTGGTGCAACATCCCGATGGCCGATTAACCGCCATCGAGAAGGACCCAGCCCGATACACGCGCGCCCGTGAGTGGGTCGCCAAAGCCGGGTACAGCGATCGATTCTCAATTCACGAAGGTGACTGGTTCCGCGAGCTCAACAACTTGCGCGGGCCGTACGACCTCATCTTCTTGGATATTTTGCGCCACCTCAACGACGAAAACGAAGCCCTCAAAGCACTCCAGTTGTGTGTGCCGTTGTTGCGTCGTGGCGGCATCTTGGTAGCTGATAACGTGTTATGTAATGCGTTGGTGCTCGAAGATGAGACAGAGGCGGCCCCAATTGTGCGTGGCATCCAGGAGTTCAATCGCGCCATCATGCATCACATTGATCTCGAATCAGTGATTTTGCCGATTCGCGATGGCATTGCAATCTGCCGCCGGCGTACATAATCAGCGACACCACGATTGACATACCGAGGGCCCGCACCGTGACCGGTGCGGGCCCTCGGTGTTATCGATACAAATCATTGTCACCGCGTTCGGCACGGTCAAGCTCTGCGAGCACCTCAAAATTCGAGATGTACGCAGTGCCACCCTGTATGCTCTGCAATGCAGATAACCCTTGCATCACAATGTGCAACCCCCAACCAATCAGCATAATCGTGCTCAACAGCCCAAACGCCGTCATAATGCTACTCCCCGTCAAAAATGACATGGCGTAATACGGCGAACCAATAATGCCATACGTTAGAAGTTGTAATCCCAACCAAATAAATGGCAGTTGCAACGTAATCACAAATTCGACACGCCAATACTCGAAGAGCATACGCAACAGAATCATGGCATTCAGCGTGTGCAATAAGGCCAACAACATATTTATGGGGACCCCGATGGCACTGATTTCGTTGTCGTATGACCACAACCCGACTTGCACACCAATCCCCTCAATCATCCAGAAGAAGATGAAGACGATGAGTGCAATCAACCACGACTGCAAATAACTAATCTGTCCGAAGCGACGACGGAGTGTAGCAAAAATAAGCAGCGATGGAAACACCATCACCCATCCACCCAACAGCGCGACCAATGGCACCTGATCGCCGAGCAGGTGAATCAGCGCGTCTGCGTACACCACACCGTACAACCAGTGCCATAACACTGAACCAGCACCACCAAGCATGGCCGTCAGCGCTACCAAAATAAACACGTTGGTCCTGGTGGCCATGCCAAACACGACACACGCTGCCAAGGCCATAATGGTCGCCAGGATAAGCACTATCTCCATGCAATACTCGCTTTGTGTTGTGATCTCTAAAGTCCAGCAAATTCGCGCACTTCACCGTTTGTGATCGTGAATAACTGTTGCGTTAAGCCGTGTGCATGCTGCCGCATATCACGTTGAATCTGCAATGATACCGCAGTGATACGATCAGCATCTTCATCGTTGAGCACAACCATAAAATCTCGATTGGGGATGCCAATGACCAAGTTCCCCGGCAACGTGCGGGCGACGTCGAGGAGCAAATCAGGGAGGAGTAAACGCACCGCGTCGAGTCCATCTTCGTTGTTGAAGATGATAATCTGCTGATCACCGTGGCCAGCCACATGATACGCCACATCCTGTGACATGGCACGTAAATTATTCAACGCCTGCTCATGTACAGTATATTCGCTCACGCCCCAACGCTCAAGTTGTGTCTCCGTAAGGAATGACAAGCGTTGGTTGTCACGAATTGCATACGTCACCATGATGTCCGCCAAAAACAGCCGATACACGATAGGATCAGCACCGCGTTCGAGCAAGTCCATTAAGAGTACTACCGGCTTGAACTGCGGTATGATGCGGTCGGCAATCGCCTGATACCCCGGGTCGGGCACGCCCTTCTCCCCTTTGCTGACGCGCAAAAGCGTGGTCACCACCGCATCAAGTGCATCGGGGCGACGCCGATAGGCCTGCTCAAATGGTGCCACATCGATGGACAGCGATGTTTCGCCGCGCATAATCACAAGCTGCCCATCCAAAAACGTCACGTCTGTAATCGTCGCATCAAGCTCCGGCAACGTTGCAATCACGTGCGTCACAAATGTATCAAAATCGTTGTTTGTCATAGTACCTGTGTACGAAATGCGTGAACGAGGTCGCTCACGGGAAGATTAATGACGACGCGTCCACCAGCAACTACATGCATCTGTGCGTCGTTTGTGACTTGTCCAATACAGGCATGCGGAATACCATCGAGTGCACGTTGGAAGGCCGCTTGATGCACCACCGGTACCTCAACGACGAAACGACTCGGGCTCTCGCTGAACAACCGCACAAGTGGCTGTGTCGTGCTACTCGGCATCAAATCAAGATTAATATGACAGCCCATGCGCCCCGCCAACGCCATTTCGGCAACGGCAACCGCCAAGCCACCCTCGCTTATGTCGTGGCATGCCGCCACCAACCCTGCGCGCATGGCTGCGTGCAGCTGACGCATCAATTGGGGCGCAAGCGCCAAATCAACCTGCGGCATCTGCCAGGTTGAGCCGGGGATGTTCCCTGCCACCATGCTCGCATGCGACCCTGCCATGGCATCCGTGGTAAATCCGACCACATACACCGCGTTACCGGCAGACTTGAGGTCGCTCGTCTGTGCCAGTCGGATGTCGTGATGATACGCCATCGCAGAAATCAACAACGTACCAGGAATAGCCGTACGTGTGCCGTCGGCAGCACGGTATTCGTTGTTCAGCGAATCTTTGCCCGAGATAAACGGCGTCCCAAAGGCCAACGCCGCATCATGGCATCCTGCCGTCGCCCGCGTCAACGCGCCCATACGATCGGGCTGGCGCGGATCACCCCAACAAAAGTTGTCCAGAATGGCGCATGACTGTGGATCTGCACCCACGGCCACCACATTACGGACTGCTTCATCAACGGCGTGCAACGCCATCCAGTACGGGTCATATTGGCTCAATTGTGGTGCCATACCACACCCAATCGCTACCCCGTGCATGGTATCAGGACGGACATGCAGTACTGCGGCATCACCAGGACCATCACTCATTCGTCCCACGAGTGGCTTTACCACCGTGCGACCTTGAATCTCGTGGTCGTAGCCCCGTATCACCGGCTCACGACTGGCAATATTAGGATGTGCAAGCAACTTGAGTAGGAGCTGTTGCGCATTCGTTGCAATCGACTTAGGCGCAGTCGTTGATGGCGGATACCACTCGGCCATCAAGGTACGCTGTGGTCGTCCGTCATGCAAGAAGTGCATGTCAATGTCAACCACAACCTGATCGTGATAGGTCACCACCAGACGTCGACTACCGTCAAACGTACCGACTGCAGTGGCCTCGACCTCTTCGGCGGCACACATCGCCAACAATGCTGCCAGATTGGCGGGTGGCACGGCCATGACAATCCGCTCTTGCGCCTCAGAGAGCCAGATCTCCCATGGTTGCAACCCGGCATACTTGAGCGGCACCGTAGACAACTCAACGCGTGCCCCCACCTGTTCACCCATCTCGCCAATAGCCGATGATAGACCGCCAGCACCACAGTCAGTGATTGCACTGTATAATCGTGCATCACGGGCATTAATTACCACATCAATTAACTTTTTCTCGGTGATGGGATCACCGATTTGTACGGCACTCCCTGCCTCTTGCGCCGTCGTATGCGTCAGCTCAATAGACGAAAAAGTTGCACCATGAATGCCATCACGCCCGGTACGCCCACCGAGCACAACAATCACGTCACCACTCTGTACATGACGTGGATGCGCGTTACGTGGTGCTAACCCGACCGTCCCACAAAACACCAATGGATTTGCGATGTATCCAGCATCAAAAAAGATGGCCCCATTCACGATAGGAACGCCGATTTTGTTGCCGTAGTCTTGGACACCTGCAACCACGCCATCCGCTACCTGTGCCGGTGGCAACACATTCCCCGCAAAACGACTGATGTCACTCTCGCGCGGCCCAAAGCAGAACACATCGGTTGCCGCTATTGGCTTTGCTGATACTCCGAGCACGTCACGTAGGACGCCACCCATACCGGTATTTGCTCCACCAAATGGCTCAAGAGCCGATGGATGATTATGCGTTTCAACTTTGAATGAAAGCTCATATTCATCATCAAAGGCCACAATACCCGCATTATCTACAAACGCTGAAATGAGTGGTAAATGCGTCAGATTGGCGGCCGTCACCTGTGTTGCACGCATCAAGTAGTGGCGAATCAAACTGTCAATTTCTGCTTCGCTGCCCAATCCTACGAGGGCCGCATGCAAGCCATGTCGCTCTGGTGGCAGGTGATGTGGCGCACCTTTGTAGCGCACCTTGCCTTTGAATGTTTTGTGCGAACAGTGTTCGCTCCACGTCTGTGCAATCGTCTCAAGCTCACCGTCACTCGGATCGCGCCCCAACTGCTGATAGTAGGCTTGGATGGTGCGCATTTCATCGAGATCGAGTGCCAATAGTCCTTGCTTGCTTAGATGCATCAAGCCGGCATCATCACTTTGTCGGAGTGGCACAACTGCCACATGACTCGGCCGTGCGCTCGGAACCGCTAATAACTGCAGATAAAATGCAAGGCGTCGTTCAGTATCTGTAGGAGCAAACAGCTGTTGAATTTGGATGAGTTCGTTATGCCGATTCGTCTGATCGCTTGGGTGGATGCGATAGCGCCGTACCGTGCGCACATGCGTCAACGCTGTCACACCAAGATGATGCGCACCAATGCGGATACTCTCCGCTTCGTTATCGGTCACTCCCGGGCGATACGCAATTTCGGCACAATCGTGGGTAAGTGTATCGAGTTGCTGGCGTGCCAAATCGTACCAGACGGCAGATTGCGTAATCGGATCACATAACAGATGCGCGCTGAGGGTGGGCATGGCGTCGGCCGTGAGCGTTCCACCAAGTAGGTAGAGCGTATGCTCATCAGGTGTCGCCTGTGTTGTCACAATTACACAAAAAGCCGACATGTTTGTCCCCAATTACAGCATAAAAATATATCCTCTAGTATAGCCGTTTGGCGCTATGATGGTCAAGCAATCCAGGGCTATGGTATGATAGGGCACAGTGAGTATGTGACCAAAGGAAAACGCTTGTCAACGCCACAAATCTTTGATTGTGCCCCCCTCGATACATATGCACAACGCATCACACAGGGGTTCGTATTTGTTGGAGGCACGCTCACCCTCCCAGGACTCTTCTTGGCGCTGAGCGGTCTCCTCAACTACCAGATCGCCTACTATGGTGCGGTTATCAGTGGCGCAGTCGCTGCCACGTTGTTAGTATTTGTCTGGTTATCCTGGGCCGGCATGCCTCTGACCCTAGAGGTGCACACCGATCAACTCATCATTAAGCGTCGGTGGTGGCGTGCCATTCGAGTGCCGTTTCATGCGGTCGAAGCCGTGACCATTTTAAATGTGGCAACCGACTTACAACGGACGGCACGAGCCTTTAATGCAGGTGTGTTCGGTTATCAAGGACCATTTACCTCGGCTCGCTACGGACGCCTCTTTTGTATGGTGACTGATCGCGATCGCACGATTGCCATTGCCCGCCATCACGACCGTATTCTCATCGTCAGTCCCTATCAACCAACCACGTTTATGGCGACGCTCCGTGAGTCAATGAGTGCCAAGGACTAACCGTATCATGCATTTTTCTGCTGCCGAACATCTTACCCTCCCATGTCGCTTTGCCACCTTCACACCAGGTGAACTCCACCAAGATGGCCGTCGTTACTTACCCACAGTCGGATTGTCCCTTGCCGAACACCATCCCAATGCCTACCAGCTCCCCGTGGTTGATCGCCATCATCGGGTCAATGCCCAGCATGTGGGATCGGTGGGGTATGCCCAGCTGGTACTCTTACTCTGCCAGTTCCGCATCCAATCAGGCAAACCTCACCAAGGACTTCGTGTGCAAGCCGATGGTATTCCTGGTGCGCCACGTGTATATGGTCGAGTCACTCACGTCGCCATTTGGGAAATTCCCGCTACCCCGCTCCCGTACGAATCTCTCTACTGTGAATTTGTCATTGATATCGGCTTTGGTCGCGTAGGGGTACGCACCCATGCTACTGCGCCGCACCTCGCCCAACGCCTCGGCACACAACAACTCATGATCGGCGATTTCGTTGAAATTTGGCGCCCACGAATTGATATTTTGACGTTTGTCCCCCAATAACCACACCGTACGATTTGTTTTCATCAAATTATCATTGTGAATTTGTTGACAAGCAGAATCTTTGTGATAATATACACATGCTGTCATGACACGGGCGTGTCAACACAGATAGTCAAATCGTAACGAGGAGTCAGATCGCATGAAAATCTCAGTTCGCAAGTGGGCAGTGGCCTTGTTGGCCGTAGCTGCATTCGTAATTGCAGCATGTGGCGGTGAGAGCGGCGGCGCAAGCAACGGCGCCTTGACCGTCACCACCGATGGTGAGAACCTGGCCTACAGCAATGCCGCTTTGACCGCTCCAGCCGGCAAAGTGACCTTGACCTTCAACAACACGTCAGCCGCCCAGAGCCACAACATCGTCATCGTCAAGGGTGGCAGTGATGTTGCGCTTGCTGTTGACGAGGCAGCCACCGAGGCCGGTGATGCTACTGGTTACATCCCAGCTGACACCAGCAACATCTTGGCAAACACGAAGATGTTGGCCCCAGGCGCCAGCGAGACCATTGAGTTCACGGCCGAGGCCGGTACCTACACCTTCATCTGCACCTACCCCGGCCACTACGGCGGCGGCATGCAGGGCACCTTGACCGTCAACTAAATCTTGTTGAACGGCCATACACAGCCCCTCGGTGTCATACATGACACCGAGGGGCTGTGTGTTTAGCGCGTTTCGGTGATTTTGGTCAGTCCTTGTGGCGCATCTGGATTGCGCCCACGCACATGGGCGCTCGCATGTGCCACGCGTTGCCAGGTGGCAATAGCGACCATCGGAGCCACACGCTGATCGCAAGCGGGGAGTGGCAAGGCAACGGTAGCTTGTTGCAAGTGATGCTCATCGTTACTTACCACCAGGAGTTGGGCCGATTGCTGGCGCAGACGCGTACACAAGGCCGCCATGTCAGCACATGTTGCGCCACTATCACTGGTCATTAACACAGGAAACCCCGCTTCTACCACCGTTACTGGCCCATGAAGCACATCGGCAGATGAATACGGCTCGACCGGCAATCCGCTGAGCTCTTTGATTTTGAGGGCCGCCTCAAACGCGGTTGCATACTGCAGACCACGACCTACGCTCATGGCCGCTGGCGCACCTGCCAATACTGCCGCAGCTGCATCAATCGTCGCCTGTGGCACAGCCAGGACCTGTGTGAAGAGTCGTGGCAATTCGTCGAGTGCGGCATCAAATGTGGTATCACCAGTCAATGCCGCTACCAGTAGCGCCAGCGTGGTTAATTGATTGGTGTAGCTCTTGGTAGCAGCCACGCTCAGCTCCGGCCCAGCATGGATATCAATGTGATGGGCCGCACTCTGGGCCAGACGAGATGCAGGATTATTGGTGATTGCCACCGTTAAAGCACCCTGCGCACGCGCACGTTGTACCACATCACAGATATCTGGTGATCGTCCTGATTGTGAAATACCAATCACCAACGCCCCCTCCAGATGGACGTCTGCGTTGTACAACGTACCAAGTGCCGGCGTCGCGAGCGCCACCGGCCACCCAAGTGCCATGCCAAACAAGTACTGTGCGTAGCGTGCCGCATTATCTGACGTGCCACGTGCTGCAATCATGACAAACCGTGGTTGATACTGACGAATCACGTGGGCAACCTGATGAATCATGGGGCGCTCTGCTAACAGCGTCGAGGTGACTACCGGTTGTGCATAGATTTCTTGAAGCAACTGACTTTGTGTCATTACAAACTCCTCTTCATTCTTTGTTCTATCTTACTCGTAATTAGCTGTCCTCGTTCATTCCATGGATTGCTGACCAAATCTTAACCTAGTATTGTAAGTATCTTAACCCAACCACGGTACGCTAAGTACGCTATCAATGATGATGGTACATCACACCATCTTGCATTCATTTGGAGCGCCAACATGCCGTGTGCATCACTCACCAAGGCTGATCTTCACCTTCATACAACCTATAGCGATGGGTATGCTACGCCTGCGCAGGTAGTTCACCACGTCATCCAGCATACCGACATTCGCGTCATCGCAATTACCGATCATGACGAAATAACTGGCGCCTATGAAGCACACAAATATGCTGAGGGGACAGACCTGCAT